>JALWQS010000022.1 GCA_027083015.1 Candidatus Woesearchaeota archaeon | reverse complement strand
CCCATCATGGTTTTTGCGTTGTTTGCTGTCCATATGTCTCCGTTTCCTATGACCGGAATATTGACCGCTTCCTTTACTGCAGCGATCTGTTTCCAGTCTGCTTTTCCCGTGTATTGCTGTTTCTTTGTTCTTCCATGTACTGCTACTGCGTCTGCGCCTGCATCCTCTATCATTTTTGCGACCTTGACGCTGTTTATCGTTTCTTTGTCCCATCCTGTCCTGATCTTTGCCGTTACTGGCAGGTTTGTGGCTCCTGCTACTGCACTGACTATCTTTGGTATCTTTTCAGGGTGTTTTATCAGGTATGCTCCCATCTTTTGTCCGCATATGTCCCCGTCGGGACAGCCAAAGTTTATGTCTATCAGATCTGCATAAGGTTCTACTATCTTTACGGATTCTGCCATTCTTTGCGGATCATTGCCTACTATCTGTACTGCTACTGGTTTTTCTTCTTTCCATATGTCTGCTAGTTGTTTGTCTGCGTCTCCTTTTACCAACCCTATTGAATGTATCATCGGAGTGTAGACCAGCCCTGCTCCCATCTGTTTGCTTAGTAGCCTGAAGGCTGCGCAGTTGACTCCTAGCATGGGTGCCAGAAAATAGGGATTCTTTAGTCTGAGTTTTCCTATCTTTATCATATAAGCGGATAAGTGAGAATGAATTATATTAGTTTTTATCGGTTTTGTTCATTTGCGTGGTTCGCGTTCCCGAATAGTTTATGGAGTGCATCCAGGGTATAGAGTATTATCGCTTGTGTCTGGTTTTGGTTTGGTTTGAAGAGGTCTTTTTTTACGTGTACTGAGCTTATCCTTATGTTGTTTATCAGGTGTATCTGGTTCATCAGTCCTGGATCCATCTTTACATTTCTTTCTGAGAGCTTAGCGACGAGTTTTCCCAATCCTATGCCCGGATTTGTTTCCAGTACATCGTTTCCTGTCACTTCAAAGTATTTCCTGTGCAATGCGGTTTCCAGTATCCTTCCGCACAGTATAACTGATGATCTGAAGCATGATGCGTTGTAGCATTTTTCCAGTTCTTGTATGTCTTCTAATACGTGATTCTTTATCTCTTCTGGCAGGAATGGAAGGTTTAGTTCCGGCACCTCTCTATTTTCTCCCTCTTTTTCTTCTTTTGCCTTTGGTTCTTGCCCTGATATCTTTTGTTCTTTCTCTCCTGCCCCTTCATCTTTTAGGGAAGGGTAGATGTTCTGTCTGTCGTGTTTATTATTTTTTTCATGATTGTCCTGAGCATTTGCTGTTTTCTCTTTTTCTATCTCTTCCATCTCTTTTCTTATGAACTCGTCCTGCTCTATGGGTTTCAGTTGTTTCTCTATTGTCTCAACTATGGGCAGGGATCTTTTAGGGTCATAATATTTTTCTTCTAATAATCGTACATTGACCATTATCTTTGAGTATTGTTCTCCCATGTTGGGATTTGAGCTTTGAGAATAGAGGTTTGTGATTATGGTCCTCAGTTCATTCACGCTCTTTTTCATATTGTCTGCCAGGTATTTTACCTTGTTGTATTTATAGTCGTAGATGTGTTTTCCTGAACTGATCGCTTCTGCTATATCTACTCCCTGACCTTGAGCTGTTACCATAAGGCTTTTGTACTCATTTAGAACCTGTCTGAACCTCTTTAACATGTTGTTCAAAAAAATCTGCTTGTTTATTAATATTATGGGTAAATAATATATAGCTTTTATCTCTTGAGTTATTACATGGTGCTTAAGATACTTGTTATTGATGATGATCCTTCTGTAATCGCTTCTTATAGGAAACATCTTGTTGGTCATGAAGTGACTGATATCCATGATCCTTATGCTGTTTATGAGCTTAAGCGAAATTCGTGTTTTGATTATGCCTTCTTGGATTATGATATTGATCCTATCGGAGGTATTGACGGTATCGGTTTAGGCCAGTATCTTAAGGAGGTCTGTGATGATCTTGTCACTGTCATGGTTTCTGATCGGGTTGATATCAAAGAGTCTGCTTTAAGTTCTGGTATTGATTTTTTTGTAGAAAGGAACGGCCAGGATGATGAGCATTGGAAGACTATCAGACGCATTGTCTCTAAGATTGATTTTTGGAGTCCTAAGGTTTTGTCTGCTGTCGAGTCAGAACTTGATGGTTCTTGGTTGAGGCGTGTTATCCGCACTGGTTATAATAATCAGGAAGCGGTTTTTAGTTCTGGTCTTAGGGCTTTGTTTCATGATCTTAACAGGGACTATTCTGCTGATAAGCATCGTATCATGTATGCGGGCCTTATCTTTTCTCGTATTGCAGGTTATGACCTTGTGAAAAATGATGAGTCTTTGTTTGATCTTTACGCTTCCAGGTATTCGTCTCATAATTCTCCTGATCTTGCTAAGTGTAATAGGGTTGATTGTGAAGAGTTTCTTTCTGAAGGTAGGATTGTAAGTAATGTTTTGCGTTATTTTCAGTCCTTTGAGAGCAAGATTACTAAAGAGGTTGATAAGCGTCTTGGTAATCTCCGCACCAAGCGTCTTGGAGGAAGGCTTGAGGATCGGGCTATAGCTCTGGCTTGTCTTGCTCTTGGCTGGGTGTGTAATTCTCCCCGTTTATTGAATGATCGCGCTTTTGAAGCATATGATCTAGCCATTAGGGAGTATGGTTATTCGCCTGTTTTTAATGAACATCTCAGAAACTTTTAAAAACAATAATTTTTTCCTTTCTTCTGGACTGGTGCCGGATGTTTTTCGGCCGTATTTTAATGCTCTCGTGGTGTAGTCCGGCCAAATAAGGATCGTATCTTTGGCTTATCAGGATTTACGGTCTTAGGCGAATCATATCGCCCTCTCGAGGCGATGACTCGGGTTCAAAAAGCGATCAACGATGGGTGGTTGCTGGAATTTCCCGGCGAGAGCATTTTTTCTTCTGTTTCTCAAGATTTCCTGATAGTATGCTTAAGATTTAGTATGTATAGTACGTAGCTTGTTTTTCCTTAGAGCCTAATTCTTAAGTTATAAACTATGATGACCTGCTCTAACCAAGATAGTGAGAAATTCCTATATTGTTGCTGGCTTGCCCTACTTCACCTCGCTTACGTACCAGCTTGCTTGCTCGTCAACTCTCTCACTTGCACTCGTCTGCTCGGTTCCGTCGCGCCGCCACTATGCTCTTTCTTTGTTCGCGCATAGCGGCATAGGAGGCGGCGACGGTCAAGCCAGCAACTGATTTAAACTGACTTAAGATCTTAAGCAAGTAAATATTATAGCAGGATTTTAGAATATCATCATTTATAGAGCTAATGACCCACAAACCTTATAAACTACCTCTTAATCCTAGATGATATATATTAGTGCATGACCTGTACTATGTCAGCTGAGGCACCCGATAAAGGGTTTATCTGACAGGATATTTGGCCTCGGGGAGTATTAAAATGGCAGAATTTAAATTGGTTCTAAATGACCCTAAGACTGGGAAATCTCTTCAAAAAGAAGTTAAAGACAATGATGCTAAAGCTCTTATAGGATTAAAGATCGGCGATACTGTCAAAGGAGAACTTTTTGAGCTTCCAGGTTATGAATTTGTAATTACTGGCGGTTCTGATTCTTCGGGTTTTCCTATGCGTAAGGATGTTGACGGTCCTGGAAGGAAAGCAATTCTTTCTTATAAGGGCGTTGGTGTGAAGAATAAGCTTCGCAAGCCTAATCCTAAGAAGAAGGGTTGGCGTACTATGAAAGGTATGCGCCTTAAGAAGACTGTTGCTGGCAATACTATCTATGATAAGACTGTTCAGGTCAATCTTAAGATCACCAAGTACGGCAGGCAACCTTTATTTGAGGAAGAGAAGGTTGAAGAGCCTAAGGAAGAAAAAACTGAGAAGAAAGAAGATGTGAAAGATGCTTCTTCAGAAACTAAACCTGACGAGTCTTTGGAAGAATTAGAAAAGGATGTTAAGAAAGATGAAGAGGATATCAAAGAGCTTGATAAGGAAGAGTCTGAGGTTGAAGAGGAGCTTAAGAAGGTTGACGGAGAATAGAGAGGAATAATTAAATGCCTAGAGCTAAGAAGTCTGAAAAAAAGTCTGAAAAGAGCAAGGTTGAGTTGCTTCAGCCTGAGATCAATATTGGTCTTGTAGGTCATGTTGATCATGGTAAGACCACTTTGACTGAACGGTTTTCCGGCAAATGGACTGATACGCATTCTGAGGAGCTTAAAAGGGGAATAACTATCCGTCTAGGTTATGCAGATACTACTTTTCGTTTTTGTAAGAAATGTAAGCGTTACACTGTTAAGGAGACCTGTGAGAAGTGTGGTGAAAAGACTGAAGCTGTCAGAAAGGTCAGTTTCGTCGATGCTCCTGGCCATGAATCTTTGATGGCTACTATGCTTGCCGGCGCCACTATCATGGACGGTGCTTTGTTGTTGATCGCTGCTAATGAGACTTGTCCTCAGCCTCAGACGCGAGAACACCTTATGGCTCTTCAGATCATGGGTGTCAAGAATGTTATTGTTGTCCAGAACAAGATTGATCTTGTTAAGGAAGAGCAGGCTATCAAGAATTACAAGCAGATAAAGAAGTTTCTTGAAGGCACTGATTACGAGGATGCTCCTGTCATCCCTATCTCTGCTCAGCATAATGTTAATATTGATCTTCTTATCGAGACTATTGAGAAAGTCATTCCTACTCCTAAAAGGGATGATAAGAAGAATCCTTTATTCTTTATCGCCAGAAGTTTTGATATCAATAAGCCTGGTTCTAAGATCAAGGATGTTGTCGGCGGTGTTTTGGGCGGTGCTTTGTCTCAGGGCGTCCTTAAGGTCGGAGATAAGATAGAGATGCGGCCGGGTTATGATAAGGATTCTCACGGTAAGAAGGTTTGGCATCCTATTATCACGACCATCACAGGCATTAAGACTGGTGGCGTGTCTGTTGATAAGATCAGGCCTGGCGGTTCTGTAGGTATCCTTACTGAACTTGACCCTTCGATCGTCAAGTCCGATAAGCTGACAGGTAATGTCATCTCTACTGAGGGCCATCTCCCTCCTGTCTGGGAGACTTTCACTCTTGAGACTCATCTTCTCAAGCGAGTTGTCGGTTCTAAAGAGGATATTGATGTTGAACCTATAAAGCTTAATGAGCCTTTGATGCTTAATGTTAATTCAGCCGCTACTATTGGTATCGTCTCTGAATTGCAGAAGAACCGTATCAGATGTATGCTTAAGCTTCCTGTCTGTGCTGAGACCGGTTCTCGTGTTACGATTTCCCGTCGTGTAGGTACCAGGTTTAGGCTGATCGGTTACGGGATCATAAAGGAATGAGTGATATCGGATTTCCCTTCGGTGTCTCTTGATTCCTTAAAAAGATGTGAAACTTATGCGACCTCTGAAGAAAGAGTATTTGTCTTTGGGACTTTTTCTTGCTGGTGCTACGCTTCTGCTTCTTGCCATTGATTTCATGCAGTATTCTTCTCTTTTTACTATGACAGATACGGTCTTTTGTTCTCTTCTTGGAGGTACGGCCATGATCTCTGCAGTTATACTTATCATGCATGGAAGTTTTGCTGAGTCTTATCATTGGCTTGAGAAGCGTAAGACTTGGGATGTGGATAATGGTCTTATTGTAGGTGCGGCTTTTGTCCTTGCTATGCTGTTTTCTGCTTTTTTTGTCAGGACCAGAGGCGATTTTATCATCTTCTATCTTATCTCTATAGCTGTTGTCGTCGTTCTTGCTGTTCTTCAATACAAGAAGGCTATTAAGGAATTGATAAGTAAAAAATAACAAAGACTCGCCACTTGGGTCTATCCCCGACCTAAAGATTGGGGTATTAAACTCCTTGCAAATCTCTAACAAGATTTTCAATAAGCAGTTGTTTTATGACTGGTTTTTGAACCTGAACATCCTTTTCTCGAAATCAACTATTTTTCCGTCTTTGACTTCTATGTTCTCTTCTTTCAGTATCATGATCTTTGCTTTCTGGCCAAGGGCGAATCCGCCTATGCTTCCGTCGGACTTGACCACTCTGTGACAGGGTACCATCCTTTCGTCATTGCAGCTCCAAATTCCGTACAGGTTCTTCTTCAATGCTTGCCCTACTGCCTGATATGCCTTTGTATCCAGTGCGCGCGCTATCTCTTTATAGGTTGTCACTTTTCCGAACGGTATCTTTTTACAGAGTTCCCAGACCTGATCGTTGAAACCCATATCTTATCTCGCCTGTCATTTGTTCCTTTTATTTTAGGCCATTGCTCCCTGAGCCAGGCTTATGACGAAGAATGCTAAGGTCATCAGTATCAGGCTGTGTTTCACTCCTGCTTTTATGTCTCCTTCTGCCAGTTTTCCTAAGACTAATCCTGCGAATAATGCCTGGATACAGGCCAGCATAAGAAATACTCCTTTTATTGATGTTAACCACTGGCCGAAACTGTCTATGAAACCGACGACTGAACTGAAATCAAACTCCACGTCTTGTAATGCTCCTCCCATTGCTGCTGTCCCTAATGATGCTCCTCCCACTACTCCTTCTGAGTTTTGCTCCTGCATCTGAGCTATATACGGCACCAGCAGGTTTTGTATGACTATCATCACTCCTAAGAACACTATGAATATGATATAACTCTGTACTAATTGTGATTGTATGGATGACTTTCTGGCTAGTTTTATCTTTTTGATCTCTATGACTGATTGCGTCACTGTTTCCAGGACATCTTCTATGTTTCCTCCTGACATCTCTGCTTCTATGACTGTCGCTATCGCTCTTTGTATGACAGCGTTCTTGGTCTCATTGGCGAAGTTTTTGAGTATCTTGTGTATTGGCATTGACCATTCTACCTGGTTTGCCAGTTTTACTACGTGAGGCGTTAATGCTCCGTAATCTGTTCCTGAGACATGGATTATTGCTTTTCCTATCGGCATCCCTGATTTTACTGCTCCTACCAGGTTTCTTACAAATTCTGGGAACATCGCTTCCAGCTCTTTCTGTTTTCTTTGGTTGACGAAAAAGTCTATCCAGAACTGAGACCACGCCAGTGTTAAAGCTACTATTATCAGCGGTATGAACCATAGCTTGTCAAGGAAGTATAGGAAATCTATGACCAGGACTGCTGCTCCTAAAGCGAATCCTACGAGATGTCTGGTTTCTAGTTTGAATGCCATTTTGTCTTATTGTTTTGTTTTGGTTTTATCGTTATGCGTTTCTCCTGAATGGTTTATCTTTTCTCTTTTTCTTTATCTTTTTATATCTTATTTTTATCTCTTTATATCTCTGGTTGTGTAAGCTCTAAAAATGTCAGGAATGCTATGTTCATGAGAGGTATTACTACGTAAGTCCCTAATACTATTATGATGTTGACGTCTATGCCTCCGATCTTTCCTCCTAAAAGACTGACTAATGATAATGCTGCTACGAAGAATAGAGGTGCTGCTATTAGTATTCCTGTATAGATGTCTGAATATGTTGATATGGTCTCTGAATAACGTTTCCTGTCCAGTTTGTAGTTGAGCATGGCTTCTTCTGCTTTTTGGGAGAGGAACGCGCTTAGATCTCCTCCTGACTGTGTCGTTGATATCATACCTTCCAGAAAGTCTTTGAACCTGTAGCTTGGTGTCTGTGCTGCTACTGCTTTTATTGATGTCAGCACGTCATAACCGAAGAGTTCTATGTAGTTCACGATCTTTTCTATCTCATAGCTTATCTCTCCGTATTCTTTTGATTGTGATATCAACTTGAACATCTTTGTTGGACTGACTCCTGAACCTGCTACTGCTGCCATGTGGTTTATGGCGAACGGCAGGTTGGTGTTTATGCTTCTTCTTCTTTGTTTCATTACGGAATAAGGGTATGCGTAGAATCCAGCAAAGGTCACCAACCCTAACAGTCCTGACATCATCAGCGTTTTTGTTATCGCCTGAGCTATTGTTATTGGTGTGGTGCCGAAGAATAATCCAAAGATGCCTAAGCCCAATAAGAATGCGAGGAATACTGCCATGACCATCATATTGACATAGGTGTTGGATAGTATCTTTATGTTTGCTAATCTTAATGCGTGGTACAGGTCTTTGAAGAAGTCTGGGAATTGGTCCAGCAGGAAGAGGCTTACTTTTTTTATCGTCAGGTTTGCTAATGATCCGAAGAATGTCGGCTTATAGACTTTTAGTGTCTTTCTCCGTTCCATGATGTCTTTTATCCTTTCTGCTTCTCTTGTCAGTGATGTGGCTGTTATCTTTTCTATCTGTTCTGCTATTTCTGGCTGTGCTTTTCTTCTTAAGCGTTCTATCTGTAGTGTTGTCTTCGGCAATGTTGATCGTTCTTCGCTGAATTCAACTC
>JALWQS010000021.1 GCA_027083015.1 Candidatus Woesearchaeota archaeon | reverse complement strand
CTAAACTTACTATTGAGTATGAGAGTGATTATGCTTATAAGATGGTCAGTACTGGAAAAAGTTTTGGTAACCTGCCGATGCTAGAAAAAAAAGAAGTGAGTGTGCCAAAGATTAAAAAATTTGAATATGATCTTACATTCACGGGAGGACCTTACGGGCAATTTAGATATACTTATCCTGATAGGAATTCGCAATTGTATGTTGGAAAGACAGATGGCTATTCTGTCACCATAAATTCTCTTCCGGAACATATTCACTTAGCTTACTCTCCTATTGAGTTGCCTATTAAAGATAGTTCTGCTTTTGAGAAATGGCTTTCTATATTGGATCCTGAAATGTCCTGTGACGACATAGATGATCCTGACGGAGATTCCGGAGTGCGCTTCAGCGACTATGATGGTGAAGTGGGCGTATTTCCTTGTGGTCAGGATGATTCTGAATACGGTGCTGAATTGGATATGGTCATTCATAATAAGGATATTATCAGGACTCATGAAGACAGCACTTGCGTCCTTAGCCTTGCTGATATGACGACGTTTATCATGAAACCAGAGTCTATGGTTTCTGTGGCTCAGCGTCCGGCTGAGACGAAACTTCACTTGATAGCAGGAAAGGTTTGGGTCAATTTCAAGAGGATGATGAAAGACGGTACTATGGATGTTGAGATGAGTGAAGCTGTTGCCGGCATCAAAGGGACCACTTTTGTCGCTGAAGATACTGGATCCAAGTCAGTGTTAAAAGTCATTGAAGGTCACGTCAAGTTTACCAGTAAGAAGGATGGTAGGTCTGAGATGATCGGTCCTGGTGAGATGATTACCGCAAGTGAGAGAGGATTAGGTGCTAAACGCACTTTTGATGTGAAAGAAGAGAATGATTCTTGGAAGTCTGCTGGAAAAAGCGATTCAAAAGTTTCTGTTTTCCTTGCTGCGATTATGGTCTTATTGGTTTTGGTCGGAGCAACGTATCTTTTTATGAAGAGAAACAAAAGACCAAGACATAAAAGAAAGCATGATTAACAGATGAGAACAGGTATTTTCTGGATTTTTGACGAACTTTCGTTCTTTCTTTTAATCTTCTTTATCTGCTAAAAATCTTATCTTCAGCTCTTGCAGTGCTGCGGGGTCTGGTTCGCTTGGGCTTCCGTCCATAGGGCATTGCGCGTTCTTGTTCTTCGGGAATGCCATGACTTCTCGTATGTCATCCAGGCCTTTCATCAATGCTACCAATCTTTCTATTCCAAAACCCATGCCTCCGTGCGGTGGCCCTCCGTACCTGTATGCTTCCAGTAAGAATCCGAATTTTCTTTCTGCATCTTTCTCGTCGATGCCTATGAATCTCATTATCCTTTTTTGTATCTCCGGATTGGATACTCTTATGCTTCCGCTTGCCATCTCCCAACCATTGAGTGTTAGATCCCACAGGTCACCCAGCACTTCTCCTGGTCGTTCTTCAAAATCATCTACAAATTCTGGTTTTGGCATTGAGAACATGTGATGTTCTGGTTCCCATCTTTGTTCTTCTTCATTGTAGTGGAATAGGGGGAAATCTATTATCCATGCGAACTTGAAATCTTCTTTGTTTACCAGCTCCAGCTGGTCTCTTAGTGCTAGTCTTACTTGCCCCATCGCTGACTGGGCTTGTCTTAACCTGTCGCTTATGAACAGTATTGTTTGCCCGTCTTTCAGCTGTAGCTTTTCTTTTAGTTCTTTCTGTACTTCTTCATTGAGGAACTTGCTTATGCCTCCTTCCAGTCTCTCTTCAGAAGTTTTGGCCCATGCCAGCCCTTTTGCTTTGTATCTTTTCGCTACATCTCCCAGCTTGTCGATCTCTTTTCTTGAGAGTTCTCTCGGAACGACTAATGCTACTGTGTGACCTGCGTCTTTGAATACATTAAAATCGCTTTTCTTCACGAGTTCTGTTACGTCTTGCAGTTCCAGTCCGAAGCGTATGTCTGGTTTGTCGCTTCCGTACCGCCTCATCGCTTCTTCATAGCTTATGATCGCGAAGTCTTCCAGTTCTTTGTTCATGGTCTTCTTGAACACCTGTTTGATTATCTTCTCGAATGTTTTTCTTATCTCGTCGCTTGTTACGAAGCTCATCTCAAAATCTACTTGTGTGTGTTCTGGTTGCCTGTCTGCTCTTAAGTCTTCATCTCTTAGGCATCTGGCTAATTGGTAATACTTGTCGAAACCTGCTATCATAAGTATCTGTTTGTACAGCTGCGGTGATTGCGGTAATGCATAGACCTTTCCCGGATTCACTCTGCTGGGCACGAGATAATCTCTTGCTCCTTCTGGTGTGGCTTTTACCAGTATTGGTGTTTCTATCTCTACAAATCCTTCTTCGTTCATAGCTTCTCTGAACGCTTTCACTACTTCGTGCCTGAAAAGTATCAGGTTCATGTGTTCTGGCATCCTTAGATCGAGGTATCGGTATTTTAGTCGGGTTTCATCCGTACTTTCGACTTGTCCTGACATATCTATAGGAAGTTTTTCACATTTGTTCAGTATGGTCAGTTCTTTAACTGCCAGTTCTATCTCTCCTGTCGCCATCTCTTTGTTGATCAGCCCTTCAGGTCTTGCTCTTACTGTTCCAGTTACTTTTATTACGTATTCGTTCTTCAGGCTTGACAATCCTTCCAGTTCCTTATTGAATACTAATTGTGTTATTCCATACCTGTCTCTTAGGTTTATGAATGTTATTCCGCCGTGTTGCCTTATGGAATTGACCCATCCTGATAGGGTCGCTTCTTGGCCTTCATGGGCTTTTGTCAATTCTCCGCATGTGTGTGTCCTGAACATTGTATCATCATCCGTTTTTGTCTTTCTTTTTAATGGTTTTGGTGTCTTTGTATATATTGGCGCTCTTTTTTCTTGCTTTAAATAAAAAGGTTTTTATATCGCAAAGCATATGCTAAAATATAAAACATATAGTTTATGAACAACCGTTAGATAACAAAAACTCGCTACTCGGGTCTATCCCAGACCTAAAGGACAGAGTATTAAACTCTTTGCAAATCTCTAACGAGATTTTCAATAACATCAGATAACAGTTATACAATACCTGTGATATATGAGTCAGAGAGTTATCTTGTTGAGAGCGAAATCCTAAAATGAATGCCTTAGTTATCTTTGCTAAATTTCCCGAACCCGGCAAGGTTAAGCGAAGGATCGGTAAGGAGATAGGAGATGATAGGTCTGCTGAACTTTGCAGACGTATGATTGAAGATCTGATTGAGAAGAATAGCAATAAGGATTATGATCTTTATCTGAGTTTTATCGGTAAGGAGTACAAAGAAGCTTATCGTAAGATGTTTCCTGATGCTATCCTTTACGTTCAACGCGGAACTAATCTTGCTGAAAACATATTTTTGACTTTTGAGGATCTTCTTGATGATTATGAGAAAGTCATCGTTATCGGGAGTGATGCTCCTCAGGTAGGTCCTGATATTATCTATCCAGCGTTCAAGGCTCTTAATTCTCATGATGTAATTCTTGGTCCCTGCACTGATGGCGGTTATTATCTTATCGGTATGAAAAAAGCTCATAATCTTTTCAGAAATATGCCTTTTAAGACTGATTCTTTATTGGATGAAGAGATAAGGCTTATCAAAGAACAGGGTCTTTCTTTTGTGCTTCTTGATGAACTTTTGGACATTGATGATATCGATGAGCTGAAGAAAGCGAAAGAGATTCTTCCTAAAGAACTCTGCCCTCATACTATTGAGTTTATTGAAACGCTTGATATTTAGCTGGCTTTTTCTATCTGATGGCTAACTCATAGGTTTAGTAAAACATCCAAACGAAACTTTTATAAACTCCTTTTGGCTTGATTTCCTTTAGAGGTGGCCTTATGAAAAAGTGTATCTTAGTGATCATATTTCTCATTCTTTCAAGCGTAGCTGTTTCTGCTGATATCATGGATACTAAGCTCTTCGATATCCATGTTGAAAGCGTTCAGGACAAGATCCTGGATACCACTAACGGCCATGGAGAGTTTTATCTTAACATTGAGAACAAGTTTTCTCAGCCTGAAACATTTAAGTTCTTGTTTCTTGATCCTCCTAACTGGAAGGAACAGTTGATTCCTAATCCTAATGAACGCGAGATAACCATTGCTCCTGGTGAGACCGGCCAGTTCCATTTTTATGTCAAGCCCAGCAGGGCTCCTCTTGGTGTTCAGCCCGTAAGTGCTATCTTTCGTAGTGAAGTTACTGGTATTACTTTCAGGAAATCTTTTCGTGTCCAGTATGGTGAGAAAGAAACTCCTGCTGTTATAACTCCTCCTAAACCTGATATGAATATCTCAGTTTCTGTCCCTTCTTTGATGGACCCGCGAAACGCGTACACTGTTGTTGTTACTGTCCAGAACAATAATGAGCGCCTTCTTGATAATGTTTCTATTATGCTTGATAGTAAGAACTTTAAGGATTCAACTTCTGTCATGATCCTTCCTGACGAGTCTAAAGGAGTAAGTTTTGCTGTTCTTCTTGATCATGATCTTCCTCCTCAGGATGACGACTTACATATTATTGTCAAGTATGAGAATAAGACTTTTTATGATCATTATAATAAGTTTCGGATAGTGGAGTATCTTCCTCCTTTTGATGTTAAGGTTGATGTCAAGAAGAGCTGGCTTAAGCGTTATCGGACTATTACTATAACCAATAAGGGTAATACTGAAAAGAGTGATGTGGTCCGTCTTGAGACTTCTTTGAGAGAGCGATTGTTCTCATCTTCAGATCCTGATTATGATGTTCTAAAAGAGGATGGGAAGCAGTACTTTACATGGAATGTCTCTCTTGCTCCTGGGGAATCAACTGTTGTTTCTATGACCACCAATTACCGGCTCTTGCTGTGGCTTGTTCTTGCGATATTGTTGTATTTTATTTATCTTTGGAAGAAACTTAATCCTTTGGTTATCAAGAAGAGGTTTAAGTCTGTGAAGAAAGAGCATGGTGCTATTAGTGAGATGTCTGTCGCTATCTATCTTAAGAATACGGGTAAACAATCTATCAATAATCTTCGTGTCATTGAACGAGTTACTAAGATGGTGACTTTAAAGAAGGATTCTTTTGAAGGTTCCGTTCACCCTGTCAAGATGCACTCTCATGATCGTGAAGGGACTCTTATAGAATACCGGTTCCCTGAACTTGGTCCTGGTGATGAGAGGATCATAAACTATAAAGCTTATGCTAAACTTAACATCTTTGGCAATATCGTCATTAAACCGACTGTTGTTGAGTTTGTCAAGAAGTCTGGTGCTAAGATGAAAGCATTCTCTAATACAATCTCTATCCAGACTGATAAGGTTGAGAATGATTCAAAAGATAAAGGATCGACGCATTCTCATACTCATAAAGAGCGTCATGAGCACCATTCTCACCATCCTGCTTCGCATCATAAGGTTTATGATGTCAAGAAGAAATAACAAAATAACAAAAAGATAATAAAAAACATACTAAGAATAAGATTTATAGATTTTAGGTTTTTGAAAAGAAAAAAATAGTTTTTTAAGAGAATGATAGATTTTTAAAGATCTTCTCTGAATCTTAAGAGAACCTTTTGTTTTTCTGCTTCTGTATTTATCTCTCCTGATAGCGTATTTCCTGTTTCATAGAGTTTTGTTCCATAAGAGGTCCATACGAATCCTCTTACTGGTTCGTAGATATATCTTTTCAGTTCTCTTGAACTCACTGGCGGCAACTGTTCTACTAGCATACGAAGGTATTGGGTTTGTGAGTCTTCAGAATTTGAATACTCATAAAGATCATACGCATCAACTAATGATGACTCTCTTGGTTTAAGTCCTAATTCTAAAGCAATCTCGTCTATTTCCTTGCCAAAGGGATCATTGTCCCAATCAACCGGCATTATTTCATGAATAGTTCTTTGTATCATCATAGATCACCAATGACCCTGTAAATGGTCTTCCATTCTGAGTATCTATCTCTTCCTTAAGATAGTCGTCTCTTACTATGTGGCCTCTGCTTCTCTGTAATCTCGGGCTATATATTGGATTTCTCTCTGAAGAAACATAAAAATCTATGTTCTCATTGGCTATAGCCGCCATTATCTCTTCATTTTTGTCTGCAATGCTTCTTATTCTTATTGTTAGCTCATCTTCCATCTCTCAACACCTCTGATTATCTTACAATATCTTGAAATTTTTGGAAATCTTTGGTTTTTAGGGGTCATTCTTAAAGCTTTCGATTTGTATATGATGTATATAGAAGATTATATTTCATTCCAAAAATATTTCTGACTATAAAGTAGATACGTAAGAAAAGTTTATAAAGAAATCTGACAATCACTGGTTCATGAGTCTTATCCAGCTTAAACAATGGGATATAGAGTATGTCCCGCCAGGAAATGTTGTGGATACAGGGGGTTTAGGACCTTGTATTGGCGTTATATTATATAATAAAGAGGCACATACTGCTTACGCTGGACACTTTCTTGATGTGAGGATGGATGGTTTGGAGACCATGGTGAAGAATGCTTTATCCAGATTTCAGGATCCTGCGAGTTTAGAAGTTTATGTTGCGGGCAATTCTATAGGTAATGAAGAAGATGCAGAGTATTTTGTTAATGATAGAAAATTTGTCACTGATTTGCTTAGGAGTCATGATCTTATCAATACTTATATCCGTTGGAGCCCTCCGAATACTGGTGCACACCTGATTCTGAATGTTGATTCTGGTAAGAATGAGCTTGAGATCCTACAGCATTATGGTGATCAGCTTATTGTTCTCTACCGGGGGGATATAAGGAAAGCTCCTGACCCTATTCCTGTGAAGGTTTCTCTTAAGAGCTAATAGTATAGCTTTAGCAAGTTTTAGTGATTAACTTAGTAGTGAATTTAGAGTACGTGTCTCAATCCTATAAACAGGGGTAAGAAAAAGAATAGTAATATGGATCCTACAAAGAAAAGCAGTTGTAATCCTATCACGAGGAATGTTGCTCCTACTGCTTTACTATGACCAAGTCTGTGTATATTCTTGTATGTCTTGTAAAGGAATATATAGCTGAGGACTAACCAAACTACCCCTCCGACTACCGGGACGAAGAAGATCAGTTTTCCGAATACTGCGTAAGGATAGATCAGTACCTTAAAAAAATCATTGTAGTTCTTTGGTTTTCCTCCGAACAATAATCCTATCAGGTGTAATGGAAAGGTAAACACATACATAAGTCCGAAAAGCAGGAATGGCGCGAACAGGAATACTAATAATGCTACTAAAGCATAGGCGCTGAATGGTCCAGCTTCTTTTTGTGCAACTGCATATACGAATACGGACAAGTACAACAGTACAACCCCAAAAACCAGAAATCCCAGTATATAGTTTGTTATGATATCTGCCCAGAAGACTCTTTTGAAGCTTTTCTTATTGTTACCCACTCTTTTGAATACCTTATCGTCCATTGAGAACATATCTATTGCGTCTCTGAAATAACCCATTCTGAACCTTAGTAAAGAAACAGGTTTTATTAAATTTTGGTTTCTAAGGTCTGTCCTGGATAGTGGATTGTCTTATGTTGTCACAACTGTTACAGTTGTGTTATTCTATTCAGACGATTGTTGTTTTTTAGAGAAAAAGCGATGAAAAATGATCCCCGAGGCCGGACTTTCACGCGTTAGCGTTTTGAACCAGCAACCTTCCGGTATCCGCTGTCCCGTTTTCATACATGGCATCTTGCCTAGTCTGCGGGAGCTGTGTTAGCTACAGCCGGACGCTCTACCGTTAAGCCACTCGGGGATGAAAATGATTGTTGAATGAGTGAATGTTGAATCTTGGAATATTGGATTATAACAATATCATTCTGTCTTTTTATTGTTTTCGTCGTGCCATAACCTTTGTTATGGCACTGGAGACCGTTGTGAACCGACGGACTCAGTTCCGAGGGATGAAAATGATTGTTGAATGAGCAAATTTTAATGAATATTTGATGATGTATTAAGTCTCTTTTGTCTTTTTATTGTTTTCGTCGTGCCATAACCTTTGTTATGGCACTAGAGACCGTTGTGAACCGACGGACTCAGTTCCGAGGGATAAAAATGATTGTTGAATGAGTGAATTTTTGAATGATGATTTATGATAGTAGTGTGGATAAATGAATGGTTTTTAAAGGTTTCTGTCGTATCTTTGGTTTTGGAAGTGATTGATCTACCCAACATTTATAAAGAAGAGGGTATTCTTAAGTTTGCAAGGGAGTTTTAGTTCTTGCTTTTGACGATGGCAAATAAACATACTTTTACTAAGATTAGCGGTTTCAAGCGTATCAATACCTGTCGTAATTGTAGAAAGAAG
>JALWQS010000020.1 GCA_027083015.1 Candidatus Woesearchaeota archaeon | reverse complement strand
CACTAACATCGCTTTCAACACCAGAATGAACCTCGGGTTCTGGAGGCAGAGCAAAATTCGTCATATCCCAGGACTCAAGACCCTTCCTCTGAGGATCAAAATGCTCAAGACGGACCTTGCCCCAATGATGATAATAAAACCTATCCCACCATCGTTTAGTGACCTTCGCAGGACTATCATTAAAGACTGACTGGTAAGAGACGCCACAGGAACGAGCGATCTCCTTCAACAGAGGGATAACACGCTGAGCCAAAAAAAGAGGGACGCGAGAATCATCCTCAGCATACAACAATCTGGGAAGAATATCTTCAGGAAGTCCCGATTCATCATAACTGGCGACGCACTCATCAAGCTGCGCATAATTAAGAGACTTCTTGAAAGCCTTCTTTCGCTCAGGAACAAAAACACCATCAGGATATATATGATGTTCCATGATACCAAAGAACTCACTCAAAGTCTCAAGCTTCTTATCAGGCAAAAAATCATTCAGGTAATTTGTCGATACCACAAACAAATCAATATCAAGACCATCATACCTTACAAGCTTCGTCCCCCAACCTTTCTCACCAGCAGCCGCGACCCTGAACTGACGCAAGTCACAACCAGGGAAAAAAGACCTGTCAGAAACCCAACGCTTGCCATCCCACCGACGACGCATAAGATGGGAATTATCATAATTGATACCGTTCTGCGTAACACCGACAGCAGAACGCCTAAGAAAATCAGCAGTCCTCTGCCTTAACAACAGCTCATCATCAAGCGCCATATACTTAGCATGCTTAAGCTCAAAGATATGCGGATAGATCCCCAACAAAAAATCCTCGATACCTCCGTCAACAGAGCGCGATAAAGCGACAAGATCAGTGTACCAGTCCTCAGACCACCACCTACAAGTCTCAATATCATAGGAGAGCATCTGACCTAGGATATCAAGCACTTCCTTCTCATCTTTCTTGCCGCCAAGATCATAACCCTGCTTCTTCCTGATAAGGATCCTCGCAGAATCCTTATCAAACCTGACATGATTATCAGGATGGACTGCCCTGACAAGATCCTCAAGATGAGACCTTTGAGAAACAATAGCATCCTTCACGTGCCGGTCATCAATACCACGAACTTTCTCCTCAGCATACCGCCTCATAAGCTCATGTAAAGTCTTCTGAGCAAGAACCATAGTATAAAAATCAGGATCCATCTCTATAAAAAGATCTGGATAAGAAAAATTCACATCAATGAACTCGCGCGGCTTAAGACCGACAAGACTCTCATCACGGATCCTGAAAAGCAAAGGACCAAAACCAAAAAAACCATTGCGAAAATAAAGCTCAAGAAAATTCTCCCTGCGCTTCTTGCCTTCAAGCTCAAAAGTCTGTGAAGTTCCACGAGCAAAAGTGTTCAAAGCTCTGAGTAAGCGCTTCTCAATATCCCCCTTCCGCGAAAACTTTTTTGATACCATGATAACAAGTTCAATAAAGACTTGACGTCGGAAACCAAACAAAACAAAAAAATCATAAGAACCTCTTTTTAAATAACCTCAATCATGTTTAAAGCATTTTAAAAACAGCTCTAAAATGTTCTTTCAGAAGGTCTCAAGTATTTAAAGCCTTAAAAAGACCCCTGAACGACAACACCTAATGGAAGCTGCTTAAAAGTAAAACATAACTGATATATAATTCATAGCATTACTTAAAAAATACCAAAAAGAAAGAAGCAACAAAAAACAGTAAAGAAAAACAGAAAAACAGCAACAAGAGAAAAAAGAAAGAAAAGAGGAGAAAAAAACCGGTCAAAAAAGATCATGAGAGCTGAAGCGTAAAAGTGAAACCCATACCCTCAGGAAGAAAAAAAACCAACCCATTCAATTTTGCTAGGATATTCTACACATTAGAAGCATTCATAGATGAACCCATACACTGGGGAAACTGGAGACCAGGAAAACTTGCAGACCTGCACAGGACAGCATTGGAATACTGCAGCCACCCGCACGTCATAGCATCATTAGTTCCTATAAACATCTACCATAACAGGCTAAGAGAAAAAATAGAAGAAGAAAGAGCGAAAACACAGATAACAGGAGAAGATAAGAGAGAAACAGAAAAAGATCCAGGGGCAAACCTCACAGGAAAAGAGGTAATACTGCTTCCAGGAACATCAGTAGACAACACAATAACAGAAAGAGGACTCTTTCCCGGAAGAACAGGAGCAGATCTGGCACACGAGAGCAACAGATTATCAACCGAGATCATGAGCATAGTAAGGTCATTTTATGAGCAAGGAATAGAAAGAACAAGAAGATCGCAAGAAGAATTCCTGTATGAGTTCAACCTGTTCATGCAACAATACATATTTCTGCAATTAACTGACATGATATTTCCATCCACAATAAGGATAGAAGAAAGAACATACGGAAAAACACATGAGAGGATAAACAAAAAAGATCCGAAAGAACAAGAGACCAGAACAGTCCTGCAACACCAATTCCCAGAGATACTGGAAGACTTGGAAACCATACTTGAAGCAGAAGGAAGAAGACCGTTCGGTAACGGAAGAAAAGAGCTTGACAGCGAAGAATTCCTGCAAGGCATGAACTATTTCTCAGAAACGATCGTCGAACCAAGAAAAGCACACAGGATATACCTCCCAAAATATGACCAGCTGATAAGAGCGATACAGCAAGGACTGAAACTAAGACCCGGACCATTGCGCAGGATGCAAGACCTATTCGACAAAGAAGACGAAAATTTCTCAAGCGTAAAAGAAGAAGATATCAAAAGAAAAATCACCAAAGTACTAGCGTATGATAAACAGATGATAGCCAACGCATACGCAAACCTGTTCAGACTCATAGAACCAAGAACAATACACCCCTACGCAAAAAAAACCAGCTATGTCTTTGATATACTGAAAAGGATAAGAGCGATAGAGGACATAGATATAGAACCGTTCGGAGAGGACGGAATAATGAAAAATACCAACATGTCACTATCAGGAGAAAGCGACCCAGCAGCGCTCAGGATACTTGAAGGATGGTTAGGGTACGAACTTCAGGAATTCCTCGATGAAGATCTGGGAATAAAAAGCAGATATCCGGCAAAAAGATGGTACGTAAAACAAGAACAGGAACCAGGATCCTGCAACCAGATCATACAATGCTCGCACATAAGAACCTGCTCACGACAAGCAAAAGCTTCAGAAAGAAGATGCGCCCTGGATTACCTGAACAATGAATTCACAGAACAAGACATCGCACAAACATTAAGAAAGATAAAAGGAATAACAGACCCTAAAATTATAAGAGAAGTGTATAAAGAACACAGGTTTTCAGAAGAAGAACGCATAAAACTGCTGGAAGACATGCGTGAGAACAGATACCTGATACCAGGATCAGTACATCAAGACCTAAGAATGCTTGAATCAGGAAAAGACTTTCTTGTATTCCTGCTAAACAACGAAAACCCTTACAGGACAAGATCATGGGTGGCCATGAACGGCAAAGAGATGAAAGTAAGACCGTTGCCAATACCAGACATACCAGCAGAAAACTACCAGTTAAGATCATCAGAATTCGGAACCTCATGCTACCTCTCAAGACTTATATCCAAGGTTGACGACACAAAACTAGACAGACCTATAGAAGAGAACGACTTCGCGATCATAGGCACAGCCACCCATAAGCTCTGGAACCAAAGACCATGGCTCCACTACCTTGAAAGACCGGATGATAACACACCACACGTGATGGAATGGTGCGAACGAAGACTCGCATACACCATACCAAGAGCAGTCTCACGAAGAGAAAAGGACATAACAGTGATGGGAAGCAGCGACGCAGTGGCTTTCGTAGAATCCAAGAACGGAACCTATCTTCTGATACTTGACAGGAAAAGAGCCAACTATTACAAGCAAGCATTCAACGTGCAGACGATGCTATACAACCTCGCAGCGTACAACCTGATAGGAGACCTGCTGACACAGACAGCGATACTGCAAGCAAGCGGCACGACAAAAGATTTCCTAAAGGATTTCCAAGGATTCTTCATAGGGATAAATCACAGACCGTTTGTATCAGTAATAGAAGAACCGTTAAGACCTGAGATCATACTCGCATATGCAGCCAAAGAAGATCCGAAAGACCTGAGACTCTACGAACAAAAACCTGACAAGCTGACGAAAAAATGGGTGAGAGGACTGGACGAGATAATAATCAGGAACTATGATATCCAAAGACGCATGGTAGCGGATCATGAATACCTATTAGCATACAGAGCAAGGATGAAAGCCAAAGGTGCCTGTTCATTCAGACTAGTCAATGGCGAAACGATGGAATGCCTAAACGCAAAAAAATGCGAAGCAACACTAGAAGCTATCACAAAAGGAAAAACCTGGGAAGAACTGTTCTACAAAGGCGTAGATCTTAGATGAACAGAAACAAGGAAAAGACAAGAGAGGATGGATGCCGCACAGCGGATCATCCGGATCACTCGGATCACTCAATACCGATAATATTACGCCACTTATAACCAGGATGGATCTTCTTCCAAAGAACAGCCGATAAGAGAACAACACCTATAACAGCAATAAGATTGATAGAGGATAAGACAATAGCAACTATCTTAACCCACTTCACATCAGCAAGAAAAGGAGGAACCTCAGCAGTCAAAGCAACATAAAAACCGGTTATCGCACCGTACAAAGCAAACATTCCGGCGACAGAAACAAGAGGATAAACCTATGCGCGAGCACCCAACAAGACACTGATAAAGAAGACATAGACTGCAACAACAAAAATCCCTGAAATATTGATGGTGATCATCGTAGAATAAAGCTTCAAAAATATAAGAACACCAATAAGCGACATCAAAAGACCATTCCACCGCTTATACCTATAAAAAAGTCTGGGATCAGGAAAATTAAGTATCTCATGAACAACAAGTCTCTTAGCATACTTCTTAAGAAGATGCTCTCTGATAACAGAACGAGAGTCGCCTTTCTGCAAATGTTCTTCAATATAATCCTGAACCTGACGTTTAGCGCTCTTATGATGTTCAACACCATCATATCCGACAGCGTGATCAGTCTTAGAATATTTAGAGTTAAGGTCTGAAGCACTATGACCCATAACCTTGCCTTTCAAAGACTTAACATTTTTAACCTTCTTTCCTGAATCCTTAGCCACACTCTTTTTTTTCATGGAACAATAAAGCAAAAAATAAAGCTCTTTATATATTTATTTATATAGACACAAACATAGACAACATAACCTTTTTAAAGAAGCCCTTATTCATCCAAATAATACGCTAATATGAGGCATATGACACCATATAACCCATATGAGCAGGCAATAGCGTAAAGAGAAAGCTATAAGTTAATCTGTAACAAAGGTATCTAACAAAAAGAGATCTGAGGGAAGTCTTATGAATGACATAGGAAAATATGATTTTAAAGCCACAGAAGAAGGCATGCTAAAATTCTGGGAAGAGAACGACATATACAAGAAAACCAAATCAAAAGGTGAAGGGAAAAAACCGTTCTTCTTCATTCAAGGACCACCATATACCAGCGGAAGGATACACATAGCACACGCATGGAACAACTCACTAAAAGACATGGTACTAAGATACAAACGCATGAAAGGCTTTGACGTGTTCGACAGAGCAGCATACGACATGCACGGACTACCAACAGCACGTAAAGTCATGGCGGAACATAAACTAAAACACAAAGAGGATATACAAAAGTTCGGCATAGAAAAATTCATCAAAGAATGTATAAGATTCTCACTTGAAAAAGCAGAACTGATGAACAAAGACCTGTGGAGAGTAGGCATATGGATGGATTACGAAAACTATGTCAAACCACTGGATAATTCTTACATAGAAGGAGAATGGTTTCTCGTGAAGAGAGCTCATGAGAACGGAAGATTATACGAAGGACTAAGAACAATGTCATGGTGTCCATCCTGCCAGACAGCACTTGCAAAACACGAATGTGAATATAAAGAAGTCAAGGAACCGTCAATTTTCGTAAAGTTCCCGGTAAAAGACAAACCGAATGAATACTTGATAATCTGGACAACAACACCATGGACCATCGCCTATAACCTGGCAATAATGGTACATCCAGACCTGGACTATGTAAAAGCAAAAGTAGGAGATGAGATCTGGATACTGGCAAAACAGCTAGCGGCACCAGTGATACAAAGCTTCACAGAACACACACTTGAAATTCTTGACGAGTTCAAAGGAAAAGATCTGGAAGGACTTGAATATACACATCCATGGAACGACAGATGGGAACACTACAAAGAGATCAAAGCACAACACCCAAAAACACACACAGTGATACTAAGCGCAGAATACGTGAACCTAAGCGCAGGAACAGGACTGGTACATTGCGCACCAGGATGCGGACCAGAAGATTATGAGGTAGGATACAGGAACAACATACCGGCATTCAACAACCTAAAAGAAGACGGAACCTTCCCTGAAGAGATGAAAGAATTCGCAGGACTAAGAGCAAAAACCGACGATCCAACATTCATAGAAGCAATGAAGAAGGACAACATGCTGATAGCAACAACAGAAGTAGAACACGATTATGCACATTGCGAAAGATGCCACACGCCAGTCGTGTTCAGGACAACAAAACAATGGTTCTTCAAGATAGAAGACCTAAAAGAAAGGATGATAGAAGCCAACCAAAAGATACACTGGGTACCTGAAACAGTAAAAAGAGCTATGCAAGGCTGGCTGGAACACCTAAGAGACAACTCAATCACAAAACAACGCTACTGGGGAACACCAGTACCGATATGGAAATGCCCAACATGCGGAAAATACGAAGTCATAGGATCCGCAGAAGAACTGAAAGAAAAAGCAGGCCACTGCCCAGAAAACCTACACAAACCGTGGATAGATGAAGTAGAGATAAGCTGCGAATGCGGCGACATGATGAAAAGACTTCCCGACGTCCTAGACGTATGGATAGACGCCGGAACACTAGCATGGAACATACTGGACTACCCAAAAAGAAAAGACCTATTTGAGAAACTATTCCCAGCAGACTTCATACTGGAAGCCAAAGAACAGGTGAGAGGATGGTTCAACCTACTCCTCGTAACAAGTTTCATCGCATTCGACAAACCATCATTTAAAGCCTGCTACTCACATGGCATGCTGACAGATGTTGAAGGAGTAAAGATGTCAAAATCATTAGGCAATGTGATATCACCTTACGAGCTTATAGATAAGTACGGAGCAGATACACTAAGACATTATATGTTCAACACGACAGCAGGAGAAGACATCAACTTCTCATGGGATGAAGCAAAGCTGAAGAACAGGATACTAGGAGTATTATGGAATACCCACAAGTACATGATAGAGATGGGAAGGCTAAACAAGTTCAACAAAGATACCGCAGAAAAAGCAAGCTTCAGCGACATAGAAAAATACATGCTATCAAGAACACACTCAACACTCAAAAAAGTGAGCGAACTCATGGAAGAGTACCGCTTAGATGAAGTTCCATCACTGGTAGAAGCATTATGGCTGGAACTGTCAAGAACCTACATACAGCTGACAAGAGATAAAGCCAACGGCAGCGAAGAAGAGAAAGAAGCAGTATTCGCAGTCATATACCGATCACTAACCGAGATCATAAAGATGCTATCAATAATAAGCCCGTTCATATCAGAACACATATACCAGAACATGAAAGAAGAATACGGGCTCAAAGAAGAATCAGTACATATGCTAAGCTGGTCAGACTACGATGAGACGATGATAGATGAAGATCTGGAATCAAGGTTTGAACACGTAAAATAATGCATACAAGCAGTACTGTCAGCAAGAGAGAAAGCACAACTCGGAGTAAGATGGCCAGTAGGTGAAGTTCTTGTGGTGACAAAAGACGAAAAAGCAAAGAAAGGCATAGAACAATTCTCAGAACTCATCAAAAAACAGACCAATGTAAAGACACTGACGCTTGTAGAAGAGTTCAAAGACCTTAAACTCACAGTCAAAGCAGACTATTCAAAAGTAGGGCCAGAGTTTGGAGAAAAATCAGCGACAATAATCGCCAAACTAGCAATGATATCTCCAGAATCTATAATGAGCAAGATAGAAACAGACGGAAAATACATACTGGAAGCAGAAGGAGAAAACTTTGAGATCCAAAAGAAACACCTGATAATAAAGAGAGAATGTCCCGATAAGTATGTTGAAGCAGAGATGCGCGACGGTTACATATACATGGACAAGACAAGAACAGAAGAACTGGACAACGAAGGATATGCAAGAGAACTCATGAGACGCATAC
>JALWQS010000019.1 GCA_027083015.1 Candidatus Woesearchaeota archaeon | reverse complement strand
GTAAAGATAGAAAAGAAAGGATTTGAATAGAAAAAAAACAGAAAAAAGAGACAACAACGCAGAATATTCGAAATCAAGGATGAAAAAACCGGCCAAGACGAAAGAATTCTAAAAAAAGACAGAAAGAAGTTATTAAGCCAAAAAACAAAGAATGTCGTGGTGATAAAATGGCATTCAGCAAAAGTTTCGCAAGAGAAGTACCGGGCAGCACAATGCCCAAATGGGAAGAGATCTTCCTGACAGCGCAAGAAGAAAGAGAAGCAGAACAAGTAGCAAGAAGAGAAAACATGTACGTGATGAGACAATGCATAGCAGACGCAAAAAGCATCATCAGAGCGGAAAAGATGATGGATATGCAAAGCACAATACTAAGCGTCGCAATAAGCCTATACAAAAAAAGAGCAAGCCACGAAATATTCTATAAAGAAGAAAAATGCAAGAAAAAATTCCAACAATACTACGGAGTATTGAGCAAGCTCAAAGAAGAAAGAACAAAGAAAACAAGAAAAACAGCAGAACCCGAAAAAGACGATAAACAAAAACGAAAGAAAACTAAAACAGAGAGAAAGAAAAAAAGAAGATAAGAACAAATGAGGCTAAAAAAATATCAAAGCCTGATTATGTCTTCTTTTTGTGAGATAAAGAAGAATCCTTCTTAGGCTCTTTAATCAAGCCCTCAGCCATCTGCAACTGAAGATTAATAGGGGCATAAGTCATAGAGATTATGGAAGCTATGAACATCAAAGCAAAAACAAAACCAAGAGTAAAACCCCAAGTAGCATCCAAACGACCATAAGCAGTATAGACGATCGTTATCATAAAACCCAACATGGAAACCAACATAAATGAAGACTTAAGCGGAGCAACCTTAAACATATTCACACCTCTTTTAACAATATTAACAATATTTTAACCAACAAAATATCAAGCAATAAAGCCCAATAATGAACAAATCAAGGAAAACTAAGAAAGCATACTTTATATAGTTTTCTGAGGAAAAAAGAAGAAAAGGACAAGAAATCATCAAAACTTGACAAAATTAAGGTTATCCACCTCAGACTTAGCCTCCTCAACATTCTCACGGAAGGAATCCATAAACTTAGTCATCAATTCAGCACAATGCTTCTTATCATCACCGCAACGAAGCTTACCAGCCTTACAACTATCATATATCCTCTGAAGTTCAGCATCATCCTCAATAAGATGCTGCTTATACAACTCAAAGATCATACACTTCTCAGGCTCACCACCCAAACGTTCCTGCTCCTCAACAGTCTCACGACCACCAGTCAAAGCACGCATAATCTTCTTAGTGACAGACTTATTATCCTCAGGAAGCTCAATACAAGACTCGGGCTTAGACTTAGACATCTTCAAAGCACCATCCAAAGAAGGAGTATACTTATGATAAAGAGACGCAGGAGGGAAAAACTTCTTAGCCTTAGAACGAGCAACAACATCACGAGTAAGACGGATATGAGGATCCTGATCAATACCAACAGGAATAATACCAGGCATACGCTCTTCCAACTGAGGATAAAGGATATCACCAACCTGAGTAACAGCAGACATTATACGACCCGGATCAGCAGAACCATAGATAGCCTTAAACTCATTAAGGGTAATCTTCTTAGCAAACTCATAAGCCATATGAACAACATCCTTATTCTCAGACTGAAAATAAAAAACAGTCTTCTCAGGATCAAGACCTAAAGCAAGATAAGCAGGAATCTGAAAATCCAAAGCACGCTTACGAGCCTCCTCAAGAGAAACACCACGAGCAGCCGCAGCCTCAAGATCAGCGACCAAGATAAAAACCTTAGCACCATGATCCTGAAAATACCTAAGATTCTCAACAACCAACTTATTACCAAAATGTATGCGATCATTAGTAGGCATGATACCAGAAAGCGCATAAAAAGGTCTTTTCTCCTTAATAGCCTTAGAGATAACTTTTAGATCACGACCAGCAAAAACAATACCCCGACGCATAACACGATTAGCATCAGGAAAATCAGCCCTATCAAAGGATTCCAGACCAAAATCCTTGATAACCTTCACAT
>JALWQS010000018.1 GCA_027083015.1 Candidatus Woesearchaeota archaeon | reverse complement strand
CCTCATAAGAAAGAACAACATCATAACGTTGAACCTTACCAAGATTAACAACATTAACCTGAAAGTTTAGGTCAGAACCTGCCTTAACAAGCGTGGAAAGCTTATTAGTACTTACATCAAGAAGCTTAGAAGGAAGAGAGGAATTACCCATGTTAGCGAGAAAAAATATACCCAGACCTACAGAAACCATGATGATAGTAATAAGGGCGATAACAGCAAGCTTATGCTCAACCTTAACCTCTTGCTTAGGAGACTTAATAAGATTGATAGCAGAATTAACCTCGTAATAAGGATAACCTCGCGAGATAAGAAAATTAGAAACAACATTCATATCATAACCACGACTAACTTGTTGTTTCATATAATCAGCAAGCTGTTGAATACGCTGCTGTTCAGCAACGCGAGGGTTCTTCTCAAGATTGATAACATACTGAATGCTGGACTCAACCTCCTGCTTATCATAACCCGCATCAATCAAAAAAGCATTGATCTCTTCCAAAGACTTACCCTGACGCATCTGAGAAAGGATATAAGCGACCGTGTTCTGCTGTACCATAAAGGGGACAACGCAAACATGCTATATAAAGGTTTTCTTGAGCAGCAACCACAAGCGAATAAAATTTAAATAATCAACAACAATGACCAACAATATGGAGGGGGAAATATCAAAAAGACAAGTAGCCTATAAGGTACAGGTAAAAGACATCTTATCAGGAAGATACATCAAAGAAGAAGGTTGGCTACCCAATTATATAGATACGGGAAGCAAAAAATTCTCAAGAGTTAACGTCTTAGGAGTGGTAGTGAACAAAGAAACAGACGGAGAAACACAATCTTACGTGATAGACGATGGAAGCGGAAGAATAAGCCTAAGATTCTTTGAAACAAACACCAACCTAGAAGTCGGGGATATGATAACAGTCATAGGAAAACCCAGAGAATTCGGAGCAGAAAGATACCTAGTACCAGAAATAATCAGGAAAGTCATAAACCCCAAATGGGCAGAACTAAGGAAACTAGAGCTGGAAAAAGAAAAACAAAAAGAACCAAAAGCACAACCAATACAAGAACCAACAAGAAACCTTCCTGAAAAGAAAGAAATCTCAGAAGATGAACTTGCAGTAGAATCAGAAGACCTGGCAGGAGAACCAGAAGAAACCCAAGAGACAAAAACAACAGAAGAAAACAAAAACCCCCTGACAAAAATATTCGAAACAATAAAAAGATTGGATGAAGGAGCCGGAGTCGGGTTTGACCAGATAATAGTAGAAACAAATATAGATACAATAGATATACACATAAAAAAACTTCTAGAACAAGGAGACATATTCGAGATAAGACCTGGAAGGTACAAGGTTCTCGAATAAAAACATCAGGTTCAAAACAAGAAAAAGACAATCAGAGAAAGACCAAAAATCCCCAAACCATACCAAAGCCCTTATCAAATCTTCTGAATAAAACCCCTCTTAGGCTCAAAGATATCACCAGCACGCTTAAGCTTCTCAATGATTTCCTCAGCCTTAGTAGCATCAATACCACGATTCTCAGCCTCTTTAACAAGATCATCAATGGGGATGGTCTTACCAATACGGTTTTCCAACTCATTGATAGCCTCTTTAATGAGGATTATATTATTACGGCTACTGCTAGAAACACCAGTCTGAATAACATCCATGTCAATCTTACCAGTATCTGGATCAATACCGACCTGAGACATACAAAAATGAAGAAGCTCAATAGCCTTCTTAGAATCCTTCCTCAAAACCTTCTCAGAAAGACGAGCCTTCGCAGAAGCTTCAGCAAGCCTAACAAGAGCTTCAAGCTGTCTGGCAGTGACAGGAACAGACTTGACACCGCCTTCTTCACCACCAGCATTACGCATCTTAACATAATAAGACTTGATCTCCTCAATAGCCCCGTCAGTAAGAACAGGCTTTGAAGAACGGCGAGCATAAGAAATATACTTCCTCAAAAGATCAGTCTCAATAGGAGTGTCGGAAATCTCAGAAGTCTTATGAAGATTCAGGAGAAAAGAAGCAAGACGCTCATCAGCCTCCTTGTTAGGAAGGTCTCTGATAGGAAAAATAAGATCAAACCTGGATATAAGAGCAGGAGGCATATCAATCTGCTTACCAATAATCTCATAAGGATCAAAACGACCCCACTTAGGATTGGCAGCTGCAAGAACGGTGGTCTCGCATTTAAGAGTAGCTTGAATGTTGGCTTTAGAGATAGTAACAGTCTGCTGTTCCAACGCTTCATGCATCGCAGAAGTATCATCACGACTCATCTTATCCATCTCGTCAACCATACAAAAACCTTTATTAGCAAGAACAAGAGCTCCAGCCTCCAAAGCCCAGCCACGAAGAAACTCATCTTTGACAACAGCCGCAGTCAAACCAGCACCAGAAGCGCCTTTACCAGAAACGTAACGAGATTTAGGAGCCACAATCTGAGCACGCTTAAGAAGCTGAGACTTACCAGAACCGGGATCGCCCACGAGAAGAATATGAATATCGCCTCTGGTGATCGCACCATCAGAACGGTGCTTCTGAACGCCACCAAGAAGCTGAAGAATAATAGCTTCCTTCACCTTATCATGGCCAAAGATAGAAGGAGCCATGGACGCAGCAAGCTTAGAAAGAATCTTAGGCTCACGAGAAAGCTCAACAATCTTATCTTTCTCTTCAGGAGTAATAGAAATCTCAGCATAATCATCCTCTAAAGTAATAAGATTATTGGCATCGATCATAAGATCAAAACGGACGAGCTTACCACCATCACGAGCAGGAATAGGAACTTCCTTGATCATACCAACAACCTTGATCTTAGTACCCGGGTTGGTCTTCTTGTCAGAAAGAGGAGAGACCAGATCATTCTTGAGAAACACATCGATCCTCTTAGGTTGGCTGCCCTCGAGCCTTTCAGGAATCTCCTCAAGAACAATCTTCTGAGCATCAACAAGATCCTTCTGGATAAGACGAAACTTACCCTTACGACCACAACCGCAACGGGTCGGTTCTTTGAACTTAGAATCAAGCTGGATAACAGAAATTATATTACCACAACTAGGACATTCAAACTTAGCAGTCGTCACCTGTGGACGAACATCAGATTTCTGACGAACAATACCATCAAAAGCGAACAACTTCTCAATATGCTTAGACCTGACCTCGCGGATCTCGAGTTCCTGGCTTCTAGGAAGATTAGTAAGGCGGACAAAAAACTTATTGACCTCCTTAGGAAGATCAAAGTTCTTAATAGCGATCTCAAAAGCCTTAAGAAGCTCTTCAGGCTGATCAAGGATAAGTTCAGCGATCTCAGGATCAAACTTAGAAAGAAGAGCAAAATCGACGACGAGAAAATTATTACCTTCTGTCACGCTCTTAAGAAGCTCAGCAGTATAATGCCGATCCAAAAATTCCTGAAACCTCTTTATCTGTTCTGAAACATCCATCTTATATACAACAAAAGCTCAAGTCCTTAATATAATTTCGCACAAAAAACCAACAATCTTTCGACGAGAGCAAACGCTACCTCATCATTTAAAAACCAATTAAAATCATTTAAAAAAATAAAAGAGAATTACTGCTTAACTTTCTTCAGATTAGCAATCAAAGCATCAAGTGCCTGATGAACCTGAACCTCTGACTTAGTCCCTGTACAGACAATCTTACCATTAGAGAACAGCAAGAAAGTAGCCTTAAAACTCTTTTCACCCTTAGGCTCAACATTAACCTTATAGACGAGACCAGGGAACTGTTCGGGTTCATACTCCGTATTTTGAAGCTTCATAGCAAGAACATTCAAGTTCAAATCCATACCGACAGCACCAGCAGCAACAATGTTCTGAATCGTGATCTCAGGTTCAATAGTGATCTTTATGTCAATCTTCTCCAGACTCTTAATGATCTGCTTAATAGATGCTCTGACATCATCCAGGTTACGCGCACCAGTACAGACAATCTTACCAGAGTTGAAAATCAAGGCAGATGTCTTAGGATCCTTGATCCTGATGACCAAACCCGGAAATTGTTCTGGATTATATTCTGTGTTAGAAAGGGTTGCAGCCATCTTCTCTAAAGGGATGTCATGCCCTAATGAAGATGATACAACAATATTAACTACTCTTATATCCTTATCGCTCATGTTAAACCCCCCATGGTTTAAATACTATATAAACTAGGTAGTGCACACTCATTTATAAATTCTATTATTTCAAAATATATAATTAAGAATATATGTTTTATAAACTGCAAACCCCCTTTATTTCGCATGGAAACGCTCTGAAACAAGCAAATCATGGCGTCTTGAGTTTTTTACAGAGAATTTTTAAAGGAAACTTTTTTAAGGCTTTTGTATGTATATCAGGTGACAAAATCAAGCGATAAAAGATGATGAAAAAAAACCTAAGAAACACTACAAGGAAGACAATCCTCGCAAAGGATTTTCGCATATGCAGATCACCATGGTCAAAAGCAATAGGCCTGATGTTCAGCAAAGAAAAAAAGGTTAAAGAAAAAAGCCTTATTTTTGAATTCTCGAATGAAGGAAAGAGAGCACTGCACATGTGGTTCGTACCTTACAGCATAGACGTGCTCTTCCTCGACGAGAAAAAACAAGTCGTTGAGATGAAAGAACGATTCAAGCCGTGGCACTACTATTCTCCAAAGAATAAATCTAAATATGTGATAGAGCTTCCAGCAGGTACGGTAAAGAAATGTAAGACAAGAATCGGAGATAAGATGGCGTGGTAAAACCTAAGAGAATTCAGATCCAATAAATAAATCCGGAGGTCTGCAGATGGGTGAACGGAAAAAAGCAAGATTGACAATAACCGGAAAAGTACAGGGAGTCTTCTTCAGAGACTTTGCCAAACAAAACGCCAATAAGTTATCATTGGGCGGTTATGTGAAGAATAAAAAAGACGGAAGCGTTGAGATAGAAGTGGAAGGAGACGAACTCAACCTAAATAAGTTCCTGAAGCTATGCAAAACAGGTCCTATGATGGCTAAAGTTGATGATGTTAAGGTAGAATGGCTTAAAATCGACCCTGAAGATGAAATAACCTATTTTGATATAAGGTATCTGTAATCAGCCGATCCAAATAATTTGGCCATGTTGACTCATCATCTCCAGAGCCACACATTATCTTGTCTATATTCTTATTATTCTTTGTGATTCGTCAATTGGTTCTTTTTATTACTCTGGAATAGCAAATTAAACGAAATGTTTATATACTGGTTATGCCTCAGCAATAGTAAATAGTTGAGTTTAGCACGGGGGGTTGCACATACCTTAAAGTCGCTAAAACGACTCTAAATCTATAAAAAAGGGCTGAAAATAGTTGTTATTATTTTAAGAGCAAAAATAAGCCTTATTAATCCGCAGAAATGGATTAACTCTTCAAAGGCCCCAAAAAAACTTTTTAAACGAGCTTTTACGCTTTAAGAAGGTTGATTTACTATGATTGTCCAGAAAGACTTTTTAAACAAACTAAAAGACTTCGGCCTAAACACATACGAAAGCAAATTGTGGACGGCCCTCCTCTCACGCGGAATATCAACAGCGGGCGAGTTATCAGACATCGCAAACGTTCCAAGATCGCGTTCTTATGACGTTCTAGAAAGCTTAGAAAAGAAAGGATTCATAATAATGAAACTGGGAAAGCCCATAAAATACGTGGCAGTACCACCAGAAGAAGTTCTTGAAAGAGTAAAGAAAAAGATAGCTCAAGAAGCAGAAAGACAATCAAACATACTAGAACAGCTAAAATCAAGCGAGATACTGAGTGAACTATCCATGCTACACAGTCAAGGGATAGAACTAGTAGAGCCAACAGACCTTTCAGGAGCACTTAAAGGAAGAGGAAACCTATATGGGCATTTTGAGTCAATGATCAAATCAGCAGAACACTCTGTAGACATAATGACAACATCAGAAGGGCTCATAAGAAAAGCAGAGTCCATGAAATCAGCATTACAAAAAGCAAAACAAAAAAATGTCAAGGTCAGGATTGCAGCACCACTAAACAAACAGACAGAAAAAGCAGCAAAGGAACTAAAAGATCTGGCAGAGATAAGAAATGCCGGCGACATAAAAGCACGATTCTGCCTAGTCGACGGAAAACAACTTCTGTTCATGCTTCTGGATGATGCAGAAGTACACCCCACCTATGATTCAGGAATCTGGGTGAATACGCCATTCTTCGCAAGCGCAATGAAAAAGCTCTTCGATTCAGAATGGAAAAGGATGAAGTAAATCGCATAAACTATCAGTCAACAAAAAATATTTTTAGAATTCTCTTAAGATTATCATATAAATTAAACAGATATTAAATTCTAAGATCTTACCCGGACAGAAGCATTCAGGAGCCATAAAAGTTCTTCGCCTTTGTTCAGAATAATGTTCCACTACTTTACTAACCCCTGATGTTCAAGCAGAAAGTTCTGTCGAGCCGTCATCGAGTCTTCACTACGTTCATGTCTAGTAGCATAAGACAATGATGACCAAGCCAGTAAAAATAATATAAGAACAGCAAGAGTAGATCAACTGCAAGAGTTTCAGTAGTACAAGAAGTTCCGATATTACAGGATATTACAGATAGAACAAGTTCTTCAAAACCTTTATATACTAGCTTATATGAGAATAACACATATGTCCGCTGTTAAACAAAAATAGAAGCGGACACACGCAAAAGAGCCAAAAGCCAAAAAGGAGGTATATTACAATGGCAGGATTAGGACTTGAAGGGGTAACACTCGCAATCATCATAGGCGTTCTAGCAGCAATAGTATACAGTCTAAGAATTCTCGTATTGCTGGAAAGAAGAATATCAAGGATAGACGATAATATCCTAAGGATATCACACCACATAGAAAAAGAAGAGCTAAGGGTAGAAGCAGAAGAAAAGAAGATAGAAGCAAGACTGGCTACATCAAGAGCAAGAAAAACGACCAAAAAAACAAACAAAAGAAGAAAATAATTTCTAAATATTTTTTCTAAACATATTTTTCAGCACCCTTAAACAGAACTTCAAAGAAAATGGGCATCAGACACACCTCTTTCAAACACGGCTGGTTCTATCACTATCGCATCCACACAGACAAGAGCGAGATGCTATGCAAAGACGAACTGAAATCTTTAGAACAATTCATGGATAAGATGTTAAAAAGATGCCCCGACCATTATTTCATAACAGGACCCAGAAGCTCAGCATTAAGATTTGATGTGGGGGCAAAACCAATAGAAGTAAAAAACCATGAAGTATGCAGACTAGCGCACCAAGGACTAAAATACGGAAGATACCGAACAGCACACTCAAACGTAGAAGTCTATATGCTAGAGAATGACGCCAACACCATAGGCGTAGAAGTTCCGATATGGATAATGCCATACGAACTAGAGCTCTTCAAAGCATTATTCGGTTCAGAAGAACCACTAACAGGACACATAGACATACTAAGAATAGAAGACGGAAAAGTATGGGTGTGGGATTACAAACCGAACGCTCACAAAGAAAAATACGCGCACTGCCAAGTACTATTCTACTGTCTGATGCTATCAAAAAGAACAGGAATACCGCTAGAAAAATTCAGAGCAGGATATTTCGACGAGAACACCGCCTATGTATTCAAACCAGAACTTGAACAACTAAACGTATGCGTACCTCTACTATGCGAAAATGAGCAGAACATTCAATGAGACAATACAATATGTAAAAAGCGTAAAGATACAAGGAGCCGAAGCAGTAGCAAAAGAAGGAACAAAAAGTTTACTGCAGATAACAAAAAACTACAGAAACAACAAAGACCTGTACGAAAAACTACAAAAAGCCAAAAAGAAACTCTTCAACGCCAGACCAACAGAACCAGCACTAAGGAATTCTATAAACTACGCATTAGCAGGAACAGAAATATACAAAGACGAAGAAATACTGGCAGATTACGTCGAGAAAAGGATAAGACAGTCCCTAAAACACTTCGAAACCTCAAGAGAAAAGATAATCAAATACGGAGAACAAAAGATAAAGAACCATATGACAATATACACCCACTGCCACAGCTCAACAGTCACATCAATACTCAAAGCAGCAAGAAGAAAAGGAAAACACTTCTTTATCAAGAACACAGAAACAAGACCGTTATACCAAGGAAGAAAAACAGCGAAAGAACTGGCAAAAGCAGGAATACCAGTAGAACATTACGTCGATTCAGCAATGCTCAATGCAATAGAAGAATCAGACATCATATTATTGGGAGCAGATGCAATAACAGAAAAAGGAAAAGTCATAAACAAGATAGGATCAGGACTCATAGCAAGAACCGCAAAAAGCATGAAAAAACCAGTATACATATGCACTGACAGCTGGAAATATGATCCGGAAACAAAAGATAAGGCCGAACAGATAGAAGAAAGAGACCCAAAAGAAATATGGGAGAGAGCACCTAAAGGAGTAAGAATACATAACTATGCTTTTGAAGTCATACCGCCAGAAACAATAACAGGAATAATATCCGAATACGGAATCCACAAACCAAAAAAATTCGTTTCAATAATGAAAGAACAGCTCATAAATCAAGCCTAAAAAACCAGAAACAATCAAGAAAGCTCCTTCTCAAGCTCCTTAATCTCTTTCTCAATCTTAGCGATCTTATCGTTATTCACTTCCTGTTGCATCAAAGAACCGCATTCAGGACACTTAAACTCAAAATTAACAGCTGATTCAAACTCCAGACGCATACAACCATTGGGACAAATAAAGAACGAAGAC
>JALWQS010000017.1 GCA_027083015.1 Candidatus Woesearchaeota archaeon | reverse complement strand
ACTCTGTATATAATATAGAACAGTGGTTTATAAATAAATAGAAACAAAAGAACAGATTTGTGTGACAAAAAGGTCATGTTATTGGAAGTTTTGATGATCTTATGGCTCTGACGTCATTTCTCTTTTCAGGTTTGACTCTTCTAAAGGTCTTTAAACTGTCTTATTTCTTTCAGAAAGTTTTATTAACATTGATTTTATTGATTTCTCATCAGTTATGATATTATTAAGACCTAATAAATGAAATTTGAAAAAATAAACAAAGGTGATATCCTATGCCCGACCCCCAAGATCTTTATGTCAAACACGAGAATGACCTTGCTGAACACCTGAAAGTTGATTATGGTAAACATGGTCAGGCTTTCTTAGAGACTGCTGGCGAGATCGGTAAGAAGTATAATATGAGTAAGATGAAAGATGATAAGGAGATCTTCAACTGTCTTGTTGATTCTGTCATCTCTTATCGTCAGAAATTGCATCTTCTTCCTGACAACTTGACTCCTGAGATGCGTGAAGAGGTTGAGCATAAGATCCTTGCTGAGATGGGTCGTCGTGGTTATACTATGGCTCGTTGGCGGGACATGTTCAGGAATAACCGTGGCGATGAGGCTATAAAGGAGGTTACTCAGATCTATAAGAGAGAATGGATGAGCAATAAGGCTCAGGTTTGGTATGATCGTAATATCCATTCTAAAGGTCAGGATTACATCACTCAGGTTGCTGAGGGTATGAAAAAACATCATAACATGGACAGGAACCTTGCAGATATTGTTAAGGAACTTCCTGAACAGATGCATAAGAAGGTTGAAGCCCGGCTTTCTCCGGATTAGACATCTTTGATGTTTTGAGTCATTTTTTTGGATTTTTATGACTTGATTCTTTTAATTCTTGTTTCTTTCATACATATTGTTTTTGTAGTTTGTGGGTTTTATGATCTAAAACCTTAACAAACATACCAAAAATAACCACCAAACAGTGACAAAAAAAGAAACTTTTATATACTGATTCAACAGATTATCTGATATGAAAAACCCAGAAGATAGCTTTCTAAAAGAGCCCAGCATAGAGAAAAAGACAATAACAGAAGAAAACAGAGTGGAAGATAGACGATTTAGGAATCTTTTTGATGATAATTCGGAAAATAAAGATGATCCGGACGCATATCTAAACGAAAACCCACGTTTTAAAGGGGACAGACATAGATTAACCCTTAAAGACCAAAAGAAAGAAAATAATCCCATAATTAAGCAAGAAAGACCGGCTAATAAGGACTTTTCTCCCCCGGATTTTCAGGATCAGGGATACGCTGTTTATGTGCCTTCTGACTCTGAAGAGAAAGAGAATGAAGAACAGACAATAACCTATTCGTATGATGCTCCAGCTACAACCAGTATTACTTTGGATGATCAGAGTTATTCTACAGCAACGACTGCCCATGAACCTCCAGAAAAACCTGAACACACCGTTGATTTTTATGATACAGAAACTACTGAACAGGCAGACCCGAAAAGATTTCTTAAGAAGAGCGAAAATAAGGGTGATGAAAAACCTGGTTCCTCACTTATAGTCCCTGCCACACTATCTGATCTTAACAGGATCAAACAAAACGTGAGACCCGGACAGGATAATCCTTTATTATTAGACTCTTTGTTCCGGAAGGATAAAGATCCTTTAGAACATAGGACTACTGATGACCAAAGACTTGTTCATACGCTTGATGACCTGGCTTCAGGAAGTCCTGAACGTCTTATTATAGGTGATCGGTCAAAGCCTATTCAGCCAAAAGTTCCTGATGTTGCTGTTATTGAAGAACTTGCTTCCTTGAAAGGTGTTGAACCTTATATCATCTCTTACAGCTTGGCTATTGATGGTGTTAAGGCAGGCGACTCTTCTGTTAAACCTTTGCTTGATCAGGCTAAAGAGATTTACCTTAAAGCTGATGAACCGGAAAAGAAGGATTTTCTTCTTGCTTTAGGAAAAGCATATTCTGATATTGGAGTTTTAGACTCTGCTTTAGAGTGTTTTGACCAGGATTTTTCTCGTCGCAATGATAATCTCACTCTTGCGCTTAAAGGCAGGACTCTTATTGAGAAAGGCAGGAAAGATGAAGGCAAGGATCTTCTTTTTGATATCCTTAAAGGATCTAAGAGGGGTGATAAGGCTTTCTACGAGGCTAAGT
>JALWQS010000016.1 GCA_027083015.1 Candidatus Woesearchaeota archaeon | reverse complement strand
GTAGCAACACCCAAACCGACTGTAGCTCCAAGCTCTTCCTTAGAACCGACCTTTACGCAAGGGATGTCCTTTTCTTTACAAAGCAAAGGAAGATGCATAACAATCTCAGGAGGATTGACATCAGATGCGTAAGCGACAAGCTTAGCATTTCCTTTCTCAATAGACTTAGTCACTTCATTGATACCTTTCTTAACCTTACCAGTAGCCTTAGCCTTTTCTATAGCCTGGTAAACCATCTCATTCAAATCATCTGCCATAGGTTTCACCTTAGTTAGTTTTTTAGTCAATATTTATCCTTAATATCGCTTAAAAGCCACTAAATGAGAAGTTGAACTTCTCGCTCAGACCAAAATCTTAGATGATGGTCATCACAGCTCATCAAAGCTAAAACAATGGAAAAAAGAGGTTATTTATAAAGCTAATTGTTTTAGACATATATCTAACAAATTATCTAACAAATCGGATGAGTAAAGAAATTCAGTAAAGAGTCATTAGATGAAATAAGCATGGATGACATAATCCTTTATCATCCTGTGAGTGTTGAACTGAGAAGCGTTGAAAGCAATAGAATTCTTCATGATCTTTATCCAAGCAGGCCTATCATTGTAAAAGGTAGGAATAATATTCTCTTCAAGCTTAGCATAAAAATCAGTTGCATCTTCAGAAGTGATAGACCAACCAGTCATACCTTCCAGACATCCTTCAATCCACCAACCATCAAGAGTAGAGAACTGAGGAACACCATTATGAGCAGCCTTCATACCAGAAGTGCCGGAAGCTTCCATAGGAGGCTGAGGAGTATTGACCCAAAGATCCACTCCAGAAACCAACATCTTAGCGATGTCAATATTATAATTAGGGATAAAAACAACATCAACAACACCGGCAAGTTCCTTCTTAATCTGAAATACCTGACGGATAAGATCCTTACCTGCATCATCATTCGGATGAGCCTTACCAGCGAGAACTATCTGAAATTTACCAATGTCCTTACTTATAGAACGAAGACGATCAAGATCAGAGAACATAAGAGTGATGCGTTTATAGGGAGTCACCCGACGAGCAAAGCCCAAAGTAAAAACATCAGGAGAAAAATCTGCATTACAGGTCCTGTTGACAAAATCCACCAATGTTCGTTTAGCTTCCATATGGCCTTCCCAAAGCTCACCATCAGGGATAATCTCCGCAAACCTGAAACTAGAAGGATCCTTTACCCAATCAGAGATGTGCTTGTCATAGACCTTAGCGAGATGAGGAGAAACCCAGGTCTTAGAATGGACTCCATTAGTTATAGCAGAGATAGCATGACGAGGAAACATCTTCCTGGAAATCTCAGCATGTTTCTTAGCAACACCATTCACGTAATCACAAGTATTCAAAGCTATATGAGTCATATTCACCTGACCATCATACAACAGGTAATCAATAAGCTCCTGTTCAACAGAATGAGAGATTATGCTCTTGACCAACTGAGGATCAAAATGATCATGACCTGCCTCTACAGGCGTATGAGTCGTAAAAACCACCTTTTTACGAACAGAAGCGAAATCATAACGTTGCTCTATAGGCACGTCCTTATGAGAATGGATCTTAGTGTCACTCAACATCTCAAGGATCATGAAACTTCCATGGCCCTCATTCAAGTGATACTTTTCAATACCAGTATAACCCAAAACCTCAAGCATCTCATAACCTGCAACACCCAATATGACTTCCTGAGCGATACGATGAGCCTTATCACCACCGTAAAGCTGATTTGTAATCTTACGATCCTCCTCAGAATTCGTAGGCAGATCAGTATCAAGGTATATTATGGGAACCTCAAAACCTGTACAACCTTCAAGGCGATGAACCCACCCGCGCACAACAACATCACGCCCGCTAATAGAGACAACAACCTTCTCATCAAGAGGTTCAAGAAGCTCCTCCTTAGGCCAAACTTCAGGGTGTTCTGTCTGATTGCCGTTCTCATCAAGTTCCTGACGAAAAAAACCCTGCTCAGACAACAAAGTGACGGCAACGATAGGTACGCGCAGATCAGCACAAGATTTTAAGGTATCACCAGCAAGGATACCAAGACCACCAGCATAATTTGGGATGCGAGCATCAAATCCTATCTCCATAGAAAAATAAGCTATCTTACGGTCCTTACGCCAAATACTGTATGTCATATCAGACCTCCCGATATCTGCGCTTATAAAGATTTTTTACCATTCTCAAGGAATATCAAAGTTTAACAGATATTATGAGTACTTATCATACATATAATAAAACAAGAAAAAGAATGAATGACCAATATGATCAGACATATGGCTGGCTCTCCAACCCTTATATCCAATTACCGTCCAGACCTTTTACGAAAACAATCCCTGCAAAAGACTGGTTTAGAACCATTAGGCTTGAAAGGAACCTCACACTCTTTCTTACACTCAGAACATATAGCCTTATACATCTTCCTCTCAGGTCTTGGCTCAGAACCCGAGATGCTTCTCAAGAAATCACGACCAAAAGTCACAGGCCGATCCAAAGGAGAACCCTTATCATTTTTTCTATTATTTCTTCGCATTTTTCCTCCAACATATTCAGAAACAGAAACAAGATGTAATCGCAAGTGAGCAAAAGACAAAATAAGCAAAAAAGCAGACAAATTGCCAAAGCTTCTGATAAAAAGAAGAAAAAATGCTCCTGTTTTTAATACCTTCTAAAATTAATAGGTGTTAAATCATCAAGCACAGATAATGAGGCATATCTTTATAAACAGCTATCAGCGCGTGAAAAACATGGATGAAAGCAAAACAAGCCAAAGAAAAACAAGAGAAAGAACGATAACCGAGAAGATACGAGAAGATAAGCCATATGAAAAGAACAGGATGTCAGAGAAGATATTACAAGAAGCAGAAAAGATCGCTGATGAAGCAAGAAACAGCCTGGGCAAATACTGCATAGAAGAATGCCATGCTTACTGCTGCAGAACTGGATATCTGGTGCTGACAGAAGAAGAACTGAAGAAAGTTCTTCAAGGAAAAGACTACAAATCAGAGACCAAAAAACTGAAGCAAGGAAAATACTCATTATACATAGGAGGAAAAGACAAACCATGTCCAAGCCTGAACAGAGAGTTCAAATGCGAATGTTACAAAGACAGACCGCAAGGTTGCAGAGAATTCCCGTTGTTCTTCAAAGGCAATGAGATAATACTCTCAAACAGATGCCCTGCAGTAAGAGAAGGAAAACTTTATCCGTACCTTGCAAGACTTCACGCATTAGGATATAAGATAAATAGACCAAGCGATGATATCCTAGAAACCATATATACATCAAACATAGAATTCTAAGAAGAAAGTCCGGATAGTACTCTTGAGTCTTTAGAAATCGCCCTTAAGAAGCAATATGAGAGAACCAGCAGACCCGATAATAAATGATAAAGGAGCAGCCACCACTGCAATCAAGAAAAAAACAACATGTAATGATTCAAGAAAGGTTTTCAGGAGGAAGATATTTTCAGAGATGACAGTAAGGGCATAAAAGAGATTATGGAGAATGACAAAAACAGGAACAGAAACAGCACCAAAACCGGTAAGCAAAGAAAAAAACCTAAGTTTTCCCTTAATCCTGTTCTTGAATATGATAATCAGCAAAGCGATACCCAAAAACATCCAGACAAAAGCAGCAAAAGCAGCAACAGGAAAAAAGGCGCGACGAAGATTATCAGGAGTGAGAAACATAAAACACAGAAGAAGGATAAAGATACCAATCATAGAATAAAGAAAGACAGAATAACGATAAAGAACATCATGGTTAATGCCTTTTTTCATAAAATAAGGTATGGGCTTGTAAGCTATATAAATATTACTAAGGGTTAAAAGACATTTTTTGACAAAAAGAAGAACTACAGTCCATTTGACACTCTTTAGTAGTTAATTACGAAACATTTATAAAGCGTAAAACGCTGCTAAGAATTATGGGAAGCAACAATTCTTTGTTAGTCATAGAAGATCTGGATGGCCAAACGAATTCAGAAGCGCTAAGAAGACTATACAGAATAGAAGGCTTTGACTTCAATGCAATGGAAAATATCCTGGGAATAGCCGATCCCACACCAATGATATATACAGGGCTTGAAATAGCTATAAGAGAGCTGACAGGCAAAAAAGGACCAAAAGTCTGGGAAGGAAAAGGACATTGTCAAGCAGACGTAACAATAACTAATCCCTCAAGAAAAGAAAATATGGAGAACGCCAAACTAGGTATGATAAGACAGATGTACGAAAGGAGACTCTCAATACCCATGGACTTTAAAATCACATTCTACGGCTCAGACCTGGATTTCAGGATAAGCTCAGCAGAGATACCAGAATTCCACCTAAGATTCCAAGACATGACAGACGAAACAATAATGGGAGTATATAATTACTTTGCACCAAGATATGGAGAAGAAGGGCTGATAAAAGAATTCAGAAAGGTAACAAAAAGCGTAGGACTATCAGAAAGACTAATAGTGCCAGCATACACATTAATGCTGCAAGACATAGCAATAAGACTAACAGAAGATGAAGAAGTACAGGAAGCAGTAAGAAGGAGATACCAAGAAGAAGAAGAAAGATTCTCACCCATCACGCTCAAACAGTTCTATAGCAGAGACACAAGCATAGAAAAAGGACTCATAGACAAGCCAGGAACAAGAAGATACGGAAGATTCCTATGCATCGACGGCGGAAAGAAATAATATACGAATAAAAGAATAAAAAAATAAGTAAGGATCACTTCAAGTTCTCAACATTAAACAAGACCTGATCATGAGGAACGGCATGAATAAAATCAATGCCTCCCTGTTCTATAAGGGTCGTAACACGTTCAAGCAACTGTTTAGCCGCAGCACTATCAAGAGCAGACTCACGATGAAGGTAAGCAGCATCATCCTGGATGCGAGCAAGAACGGTCTTAGCATTATTCCTTAAAGCATCAAGCTTAGCAAGCTCAGCAGCATATTCCTTATCAGCTTCAACACGAAGATTGATAGCCTGCTGAGGCATAGGAGCAGTCTGCTCATGGACCTCATCAGAAAGTTTGACATACTCGTTAAGAGCATCCCGCAGGACCTTCAAGACCTTGATGTTCTTCTTACCCTTATTCTCGGGCTTAGCAGAATCAAGAGCTCTTTTGTAAGCACGAGCAAGAGCCTGAGAAGCTTTTTTCAAACCCTCAGCACGAGCGATAATACGATCATATTTCTTGACAAGAGAACCAAAATCAATATCTTCAACCAACTCAGATTTTTCAACCTTATCAAAGAATGCATCAACAGCTTTTTTATGTTTTTCAAGATCAATAGTCATCAACAAACACCTCGTTTGAGTTTTAAGAGAAAAGAAACAAAGAATTATATAAATTTATGGGTAAATGCGGGAAACAGGTTATGAAGCTCGAAGCATAAAAGAGCCCTCACGTTTAAGCTCATCAACAAGATAGTGGATTTTCTTATCTTTAACACCATATTTTTGATCGAGCTCTTCAAGAAACCTATCAAGATCACGAATGCTCCTATGGACGGTTTCAATTACAAAATCATAAGAATCATTGAGCTTATAAACACTATTTACGCAGTCACTATACATAAGATGTTTTACTAAGGAATCCTTATCACCTTTCACTTTGATAAAGACCTGTGCCTGACACTGAAAACCAAGACTGACAAAATCCAGCAGTACTGTGGGACGTATAATAATATCCTGATTTATGCTGTTCAATAAATCAAAAAGCGTAGAGACAGGAATATTGGTCTTCCTGCTAATAGCAGTCAGTTTCTCACGAGAATTTTGGCGAAGATGAGCTATCAACTTTAAGGTTTTCTCATCAACCTTCTTTATCCGATTTTCTTTCAAACTTCGAGTCCCAAAAAAGATGATTACACCTTTTCATGCACAGGTTTTTAACTAATTCACCCTATAAATTGTTAATAGGTAAAACTATAAAAACCTTTCTTTCAACTTAAAAGCCCAGCTTAAAACGCAGTTAAAGCCACGTTTATGCAGACTTAAATCCAACAATTAACTCTTAATAATACATAGCAAGGAAAAATATATACTTAACCCATATATTTTTATATTAGTAAGTATCTTATATACTTATGTTTGAGAGAAAGATAGTAAAGAGCGGAAATACCAGTTACGTATTAGCCTTACCAATAGACTGGATAAGAAGAAATAATCTTGGAACAGGCAGGACAGTCTTAGTCACAGAAAATGACCTGGGGAACCTGATAATCTCACCTAAAATATCACAAAGGATAAAAAAAACAGACATAGTCACAATAAAAGTAGATGGAAAAGACGAAGAAAGGATATTCTTAGAACTGCTAAATGCATATATAAGAAATGCTTCATCAATAGTCTTTGAGGGAAAAGAAATAACTGAAAAAGATGCAAAAATAATAGATTTTGTATCCAAGTTTATAGGGTTAGATGTAATAGAACATAGTACAAAAATTATAGTCGTAAAGAACTTCTTCACCTTAGACCAGGATATGTCACCCGATAAGATTCTCAGGAAAATAGATCAGGTCAATCAGTCATCAATAAAGATACTCGAAAAGTATTTTACTGAAGAGTATTCTAAAGAAGAATTTTTTGAACTACAGAAGCTAAACAACCAGACAAAAAGACTATTTACGTTATTCAGGAAGATTATGATAAGCATCCTTGAAAGCCCAACAATTCTAAGAACATTACATAGTAACACACTGCAAATAGCAAAGAACAGAATATTTGCTCAGTCATTGATGAGAACTTCAGAATGCATGTTATTAATGGGAAAAGCCTTCAGATTTCTTGATATAAGCAAGAAACAAAATGAACGATTACATAGATATTTCAGAAGAATGAACAAGGATTACAAGAAATTATTAAACACCATATACAACAAGATATATGATGATGCGTTTGATTTCCTGATCAGATCAGAAGAATCACAAAAAAGACTCGAAGATTATCTTAAGCTCCTGACAGATCCTCTGGAAGTTCAAGCTATAATATCAATAATAAATATCTATTCTCAACTTAATGATATAGCTTATGAAGCAATTTCATAGATCATACTACAAAGTCAAAAAAGTGAAAAGAGACTCAAAAGGTGATCAATCAAGACCAAATTTAGTCTTGCCTGTATTTACAATTATGATCTTCTTATTCTTAGGTATCTTGTTCCTCATCTGAAGGAGAAGTCCTAAACCAGCAATGCCTGAAGGTTCACATTCAATATCCTGTTCCTTAGCCAGCTTTATGGCTTCCTGAAGATATTTCTCCCTCAACAGATGAACATTAGATTCAGGACCGCAAAAACCAGATAATCTATACACCCTTAGCCACTGTTCATCAAAGATCGTAAAAGGACGGTGAGGAGCGTAAAGCTTATCAGCAGAACTGCGAGGATCATTAACTGTTGCACCAAGAAAATTACAATTACGAAGAGTCTTAACATCACCAGAAAAACGAGGATCATGGATTGCAGTCTCCACTTCCTGTTTGTTAATATTTACAATGTTAGTATAAAGATGACCGGAACCAAAAGGTATAAAACAATAATCAGGACTCTGATTGATAATCTCATAAGTTAACCAATCATAGTATCTTGTGTTAGGATCAAGACCTTCGCTTGATGTAACATCAATGCCGTTTATGTTATTGGTCAATTCTAGAATATCTTTCCAGCTTAAAGGTTTTCTAGACAGATCAACAGTATAGATCTCGCAACCAATCCTTTCCAGTTCATGGATGATCTTCTCAGAAAGATTAAGATCCACCAAGCATTTAAGCGGAGGAAGACGATACTTATTAAGCATGTGCTGAATAGCAATACCTGCAGAACCAGAAGTGATGATAGACAATTGGGGAAGCTTTTCCTTAGACTGGACATACCTTTTAGCAAGAAGAAAATTCCTGTATGTAACCACCATCTCCCAGGCCATCCGGTCCTTATGAGTTCCTGTCTCATTATGGCTTTCATCCTTAAGCCAAACATTCGTGAATCCTGGAACTTTGATCCTACGAGTAGGGGTTGCGGGGAACTTAGGAGAATCAGGCGGAAACTCAGGCCTTAAAGGATCATTCTCAGAAGCGACCCTGATTGAGTAAAGAATCTTTTTTTCTTTATCAGTAAGCATGAACTTAGTTAAGGAATAGTCATTTATAAATGTTTGTTAGTTATAAGTATTGTGAAGAATCATCTTAGAAGTATTATAGAGCATATCATTACAGAGTATCTTTGTCAGGATCAATATTGTTTGAAAGAAGAAAAGACTCGCGCTTGAAAACAGACAAAACAGGCAGTTCCTTAATCTCAAGAACACCCATATTTCTAAGCACATCCAAAAAAACAGCATAATCTTTTAAGGAGCTATGAAAAGACTCTAAAAGAAAATCAAAACCCCCGCGGATTTCCTGCAAAGAATTAACACAATCAGAAGAATACAGAAACTCTCTGATCAGAGATCTAGATTCTGGAGGAACACGAACAAGCAACTGACTATGAGTATTGAACCCGAGCTTTGAAAAATCAATAAGAGCTGAATATCTGGTTATAATGCCAGTAGTCTTAAGACGATTGATCTTATCATAAACTGTTGAAGGCGGTACAGAAATCTTTCTTGAGATCAAAGAAATGCTCATACGCGCATCTTTACGTAGGCCATCTATTATTAGCAGCTCTTTTTGGATCATGCAATAAAGATATTTTTGTGCTTAAAAAAAATTATTACAAGTCTTCCGGAAACTTTCCGAATCGACCCTCTTTCTT
>JALWQS010000015.1:1925-8872 GCA_027083015.1 Candidatus Woesearchaeota archaeon | reverse complement strand
CCGGAATTCAAGGTCTTGACCTTCAAGTATCTTTTCATCTTCTTCACAAACACAAACATCAAAACCGTCAAGCCTGCTGAACCGCCACACCAGAGGGCTGAGGAGAGGCAGAAGAGCCAGGACTTCCCAAAGCACCAACCTGTTCATTATACTGCTGGATACAACTAACAACATTCTTATGCCACTTCCTAAAAGGAAACATAGGACCAGGATCATTATGACCTTTACCACGAGCCATGGAAGCATCAAGATGGCGAAAGATCTGATGAGCAGGAATCTGATAACGAATGGCCATCTCACACACAAGCTTCAACAAAGACTTAAGCTGAACAGCAGGGAAGACCTCATAATAACCATTCTTAACATTATTCTCGCCCCAAAACTTTATCTCCTGAGGAGTAAGAGTAGCCAACTGTTCAGGAGGAACCCTCTGACAAGCAGAAGGAGGACAAAAATCATATTTCTTAACACAGATCTTCTTACATTCGTTCTCAGCATTAGATATCTCAATAGATAACGCATTACGATTAGGCCTCAAACCATTAACAGTACCAGGAGCATGAGCAGCAATCCGGTTCTCAGAAATAAAATATATGTAACGGCCATCCCTGCCCAAGATGTAATTCGTACCGATCCTAGATCCTTTACTCTTAAACCTATTCTTAAAAAAATCAGCAACATTCTCCTTACTCGTGCCCACAGTCGTATGGATAGTTATCTGCTTACGAGGATTATCAGCATAACTTATAGCATCAAAACGCTTGTCATCACAAAGGTCAGAAGGACAGATCTTATCAGGATCAAGAGTGATCTCGCCCCAGTCGGAATTAACCTTGATACCATCAACAACCTTACCGAAAGGCTTAACATCAGCAGCAGGAGCAGAAGATTGGGAAACAAATGTAGCGCCAGAACCAGAAGACGACTGAGAAGGAGAGGAAAAAAGATCAGGAGCACCAGGAGTACCAGCAGCCTGAGACATCAAAGAATAAGAAACACTGACCGTAGGACCAGAAACATGCTCACGAGAACGCTTACCATAATAATGCTGAACCGCTTCCTCAAGAGCCTGAGCAAAATTCCTGACCTGGACCTGCTCCTTAGAAAAACGACCCATATCAATAAAGACCATAGCCTGATCAGGACGATTCTTTTCCTTAAAGACAGCAAGAGGAGAATCAGAACTGATCTTTTTAGGATCAACAGGCATTACCTGAGCATAAAGAACAGCAGACTCAGGAGTGAGAAGATGATTTATGATAAGACAAGCAAGCTTCCTGCTCTTAAGAATAGCATCATCAATAGGGATATAGACGACCAGACCGCCAAGTTCCTTAGTCTCGCCAGAAGAACCGATAGCGATGACAAGGTCACTACCAGCATCAATACCGCTAATCTTAGAAGCAAGATCCAATGAAGCAGAACCTCTCAAGGCAGAGTTCATGCTAAAACGGGGGAATTGAGAGACAAGAACATTAGCAATACGAGAAGCAGGATCATCCCTCTTAGAATTCACAAGAGCAAGAAAAACCTTCTTAGACTCCCAACCCTTGACAGTCGTGTTCACAACAGGACACACAAGCTGATAAGCATTCGTATCACGCTCACTGAAAGAAATAGTACGACCCGCCTTGTAGAAAGTCACAGCACGAGGAACAACCATCTTGATCTTACCGAGTATCGGAACATCAACGGTCTTTCTCACACCACCAATATCAGTACGATCCACAAACTCATCCATAGAAAGATCAGAAAGGAACCAGTACTCAGTCAGAAGATCATTATCCTTATCCTTGATAGCAACCTCAGACTTAAAAAACTTAGCTTCAACACTCTTGATAGAATCCTTGACCTTAAACTCCAAAGGAAAATAGGTATGCTTGACAATACCGGGCGTGTAAAAAAGAGCAGTAGAAAGAAGAGCCATGTCAATAGAAGTAAAACGCTTCTCAAAGCCAAGATCAGTAGCGACATTATTGATGAAAGCGAACAAAGCGATCATCACAAGAAAAACAAGGATAAGCTGAAATATAAAGAAGTATATCTCATGCAGCATATTAGCCCTTTTACCTCTAAAAAAACCTCTTTTTCTCGAAACAAAACCCATACAAGAACAGAAACAATATTCGTTTATAAATCTTATCAAACACCAGGAAAAAAACCTGTTCAGCGAGGAGACAGAGCCAGAAAAACAAGAGAATAAACCGATAAAATCACTTTTTCTTTATAGTGGGAGTCTTATCAAGAGCCTGAGTGATATCTGTCTCGGGCTTCTCTTCATTAAGCTTTTCAGGAGCTCGTTTTTTCTTCTTAAGATCCTTCATCATCTTACGACAATTAACCTTGTACTCATCACGTTCTTCAGGAGTATCAAGAATCTCAAAATAAAGAGTTCCATCATCGCCCTTCCTGAAACCAGCACCATACATCACGCCATGCTTAGAACTGCCCTTACAAGTCTCACCCTCATAGACAAGATCACAATCCTTAAACTTATAATCATTCTTCTTACTACCGCCAAAAAGACCCCTCACGGAACCCACTAGTGAGCCCCATTGTTTAGCCCCCGCTCTTGTACAATAACTCTGAGAAACACGACGGAAAGTCTTGAAACCAATATTCTCATCAAAAGGCCTGCAGACAGAACCCTTCTTCAAACAATCCTTACCACCAAGAGAACCAGTACAAGCACCACCAACACTTGCCGTGCAAACATTGCAAACACAAACACAAGGACCCTTACCACAAACAGGGGGCTTGATCACATTATTACAATTACCATTACAACAACGTTCTTCAATACATTCATCACCAGCTTCACAATCTATATCAGCAGTCTTACTATGAACACCATCAGCATTGAAACCAGCAATAGCCCAATTCTCTTCAATAAAAAAGTTATAGATATAACAAGAATCATTCTTATTAGCAGGATCATACAGAGCCTGAACAATATCCGCAACAGTCTGCACAGAAGCAGCAGTACCGCTAGAAGGCGGTTTGATAAAGATATTCATAAGACCGATAAAAAGAGCAAGAGTAGCAAGAACAATACCAACAGCAATGACAAGACCGATAATCTGTTGAAGAGACAGCTCAGCCTGAGCCTTCCTGAAAGATCTTTTGATCATCATGACTAAGAAAGCCCCCCAACTCCTCCTTCAATAATAGAACCTTTAGGAGCAGAAGTACAGCAGTTACCATATTTCTTATCCTTCTGAGCAAGCTTCAAAGCTTTTTTCATCTTAGCCTCATCAGTACAAACTTCAGGCCCATAAGCATCAGGAGGGCAAGAATCAGACTTGAAAGCGACAGTATCGCCTGGACACTCATTATCAGAATAATAACAAGCACACTTACCTTTAACACCAAGCATATTGCCACAAGTCGGAACAAACTTGCTCGTGAATATATGAATCTTTCCAGTAACCAGCAGAAGAACCAAACCTAAAGCCAAGACTATCACTAAGCCCACCACAAAAGTTACAGTGGTCATCTCACTTTTCTTATCAAGATTATCAAACATAAAAATCACCAATCACCGCCAGTTCAACTACATAGAGCAACAACCAGTACCATAACAATCAGAATAGCCTTCTCCGCCTCTGTTATCCCAAGAACCGCCCTGAGATTCACAAGAAGACTTATCCATACATTGACGACCAGTCCCAGGAATAGCACATTTATTAGCATCATACTGTTTAGAAGTCTCAGAAGTGCCTTTAGTGACCTTGCCCATACGACCGCTAAAGATAAGAACAAGAACAACCAAGACAATAAGAGCGATAGCAGCAACAATAACAACCTTGAGAGACATACCCTGAGCTTTCTTCATATTATCCTCCTCCTAAAAGATCAGTACAACAATGACCAGACTTGCCGTCCTTAGTGGTGCAAGGAGTAAGACCCAAAGTAGGCTTATCATCAGGGCACTGATCCTTTGAAACAGCACAGGCATCATCACAAGCACCCACTTTAGAAAGCGTCTTACCACGACCCATAATTATGAAAAGACTAACGACCATGATAGTCAAACCCAAGACAATAGCGATAATAACAGGAATAGTCATCTCCACGCCTTTCTTAGACCTAAAAATTTTTTTTGAACGTTTTCTCATAGTATCACGTCATTTAGATGAAGACTTCTTAGTATCAGTCTTCTTTGGAGCTTCAGCAGTATCCATAAAAGGAATACAACATTTAGGACCCGGTTCTGTCGCAGTCTTACCATCAGGGTAACGCTGCTTACAATCAGTATTAAGGTCGGTCAAGTCAGTAGCAGGACAAGAACCCAAACAACGAGCACCAGAACCCTTAGCCTCACAAGAGATCGTACTCTTACCAAAGATACGGTACTTACCAGTAAAAGTAATCACTAAGACGACCAACACTATAAGAGCAATAACTGCAACAATAATAACATTAAGGGACATACCCTGTCCCTTGGAAGAAGAACCAAAAACCATCTTGCTTATACACCCACGCAACAAATCTGACTATTAGGCTTGTTGGTAGTAGGATCCAAGCAAGGATCAGTAGTGTACTTATAATAAGTGCCGTACTGAGCTTTACAATCAGCATCATTATCACCGGTCTGAGAATCCATACAATGACCCGGACACTTATCAATACTTTGCGTAGTCTTACCCATCCTACCAATAAAGATAACGGCAAGAATGACCAGAACAAGCAAAGCAATAGCAGCAATGATAATAACATTCATAGATAAACCTTGAGCTTTCTTCATCAAATCACCTCTCTGACTGGTGGTCAAAAACAATGAGAACCAAGAATAATGAGTATATAAAGCTTTCGTTGATTATCCATCACCCTCAAAACCATCAGAGTTCAGGTTCAAGAACACAATCTCCGGGAGGAACACTGACATCCTTAAAGATCCTGCTACGGTATTTTCTGATCTCTTTAATAAGAGGCTTGTTCAAGGACTCATACTCTTTAGGGTCATCATCTATCTGTTTCTTAAGGTCAGCCTCATAATTATCCAAAGCAGCCTTACCGCAACGGATAATATCATCATCCATAGCCTTATTCTTAGAAGAATTAAGGTTAAACATCAGATCCTTATTACGACAATCAAGATAAGCGATAAAATTCTGGATAGCCAGTTTAGGCTCATAAAAAGGGTTATCAGAACCATCAGTCATCTTTCTGGCAGCAAACATCACAACATCATGATGATAATCCGAAAGTTCCAAAGCAGTATTGCACTTGGTAGGGCCAAGACTTAAGATAGACGTTGAACTCGTCCAAAGAACCTTCTTAGCCAGAATCCCGAGCACAAGCACTACAGCGCCCATCAGCAACAGGACCATGAGCTTTTCCATGGAACTAAATCCATTCTTACCTCTAAAAGACATCAGCAACCCCTACATCCCTCCAAAAATCCTATCCAAAAGACCCCCCATCTTTCCAGAGCTAGCCATGATAATCAGAACCAATATTATAAGGACAACAACAAAAAGCACAGCAATACCAAGAGTCTTGATCGTCATATCGCCTTTCTTATCCTGAAACCAAAAAACCATATTCATCACCCAGTTTTTTCTTAAGCATCCCAAACATCCAGCCTATAAATAATTTACTAAATCAAACATTATTGTTCATCATCAAAAGACCTAAAGCAAGCCTCAATACTTTCATCACCGGAACTTTTTGTCAATCATGCTAAGACCTAATTCAGAACAACCAAGCTGCTTGATACTCTTAGCGTCATAAGGAGTGACAATAATATTAGCCTTATAACCTGATCCGCCACCACCACTTATCTGAGTAGCCGTTGTGCCGATAATCAAAGCACCAACAGTAGAGGAACCAGCAATAGTGCCTGCCGCAGCGATAATACCCGGAGCAGCAGCTCCGCCAGTAACTATAGTAACACCCACAGCAAGACCGACAACAGCACCTGCAGCAACACCAACAAGAAACTTCTCAAAAGCGCTCATCTTCTTAGGTTCCATAAAAGTAAAAAAGACAGCATAACGCTTATCACCAGTAAAATAAAAAGATCCTTTACTCTTAACCTTTTCAAGAAGATCGTTAGAAGGCATATTACCAGTTATGAACTCATAATAAGTCGGGTAACGGTTATCACGCTTCAAAGGGAGTCGCTGAGTCATAAGATAAAAAGGCATACCCTCAACAGAATCAGTCTTATCCTCAAACTGAAACATAGCACACATATGACAATACTGCTTAGAATCAGCACGGAAAAGACGAAGTCTGCCCTCACCGAACTGCCACCAACACTTATACATGAGATCAGCAATCAACTTCCTCTTCTCATTAGGCCTAAGCTTTTTCTTGATGGTGACAAACCTGGTAGGGCAATCAATATCAGAAGCTTTAGCATTAGAACCCTGATGAAAAGGGACCGAAGGAAGACTATTGAGCTTAGCATAAGAAATTACCGATGTACGGCAACGCTGATCCAAAGCCTGCTCATCACTCTTAGCAGAGACCCTCCACAAAAAAGTGATAAGGATAATAAGAATGACCGCCATCAGAACAGCCGCGCTAAGAACAGTAAAGGTATTCATAGATTTTTTTGAACCAAATATCTTCTTCATCTTAATCAGTTTAGCATAAAGGAGCAATAAACACTCTTTGAACCGGCAGGTTTAGCACTTGAAAGCTTATCAATAGGTGCGAGTTGAACCTCAAACTTAGTCTTGCTGCCAGAGTCAGGATTCCAAATCCCAACACCAAAACCATAGATAGCAGAAGCAGCAACATAAGCGCCAGAGCCAACACTAGCACCAATAATGCCTTTAGCAGCTTCTTTAGAAGTGGCGCCAAAACCCATAGTAGCAGTTCCATAAATGAAATAAGCAGCATTAACTCCGGGAATAATAAACAACAAACTTTTCACAGCACCAGCCGCAGAGTCATAAGCCTTTCTAGCAGCAGAAGGCTTAAAAACATCAGCA
>JALWQS010000015.1:0-1915 GCA_027083015.1 Candidatus Woesearchaeota archaeon | reverse complement strand
CGCCGGATCAGAGCAAACAGCCCGAGGGCAAACGAAGCGCCATTGAAATCTCGGTTATTGATTGAACCGCCGGCCGGCATGATCTTTTTGCGATTGTGATTGTGATTGTGACTACATGAAAAAGATGAACTGATTTGCAATAGGCAATACTGTCAGAATAATTTGCAATTCGCCTTGCAATCGCCAAAAAATAGCGTATTTAGAATCAAGATCCATAGCACCATTAAACTTATCCTCCTGCTCCTTCAACTTCTTAAGAGCCTCAAGATTGCTGATCTTCCTGCCAGAAATGAACTCAAAAAGCGAAAATCTCTTACCAGGAACACGACGAGTAGCAGCCCAATAAGCCAAACCCTTAACACGATAAGGATTGCCCTTCTCATCCCGTTGCTTATCGGCCAACCTCTTAAAGTCATCAGAAAAAGAGATCTCAGAACATATGAGACAAAAACGTTCATCAGTACTAGCCAACATCCCACCAGCCTTGCTGGGGTCAAGCTTCCCAGCACCCGTCTTAGACCAACAAGACATTATCTCATTAGCAATCTTACCCTTGACCAGATCATCAACAATACGACCACCACGCACAGTATCTTTAGTATCAATAACAACATCCCTTCTCGGACATTCAAGAGCGACAGGAACATCCATCAACCTCTTAGACTTAGAGTAAACCTTAGACATCTGAGCAGCAGCAAAAAAACTTAACTGGCACTTCTTATCATCATTAACCTGCTTACTCTTAGTAGCGATAGAATAACCAGCAACGATAAGGACAATACCCGCAACAAGAGTTACAATCATAACAAGCATGACATTGAAAGTCGCACTCCGCGACCTAAAAATCTTCTTCATAGCCATAACCATTAACCTCCGGATAAGATGCCCGTCACAGACCTGTAGATAATAATGCCCAAAATGATGAAAACAAGAGTGATTATCAAAACAATCATCGTCTTAAACATCTCCCTGCTCATGCCCGAACGCGATAAAAAAAGTTTCTTACCAATCTTCATATACTCACCTAACTTAAACATGAATTCTTAAACATCAATTACAAATAAAGATCTTAAGAGTCAAAAGACCCCTATCAGTAGGAAGGAAAAACGATTCAGACTGACCAGGAACATTATCCGTACAATCACGGTTATTGAAATAAAAAATCTGATCCTCCTTCTTCTTGGAAGTCCCGGCCTTGATCTCATACTTAACACGCCAAACATTAACAGTGTCATTAAGAATAGTCTGAACAGCATTCTGAAGGTATTCACAAGACAAAGTACCATCATCACAAGTGATAGTGCCGCCCATCTCAGGCCATTCAGCACAATCAATCATAAGATCCTTCAAGGCAGTACCACGACAATTAGCACTGGTGGAATCCATAAGGGCAAGACCAAGATTAGAAGAAAGCTGGCTGCGCTGATAAGTATTACGAGTCTCAGGAGGCTTCTTAAGAACAACAAACTTAAGAGCAAAAAGCACGCCGATAATAAGGAGTATGACTATAATCATCAAACCAAAAATCTCCATCTGCGACCTTCGCGACCGCAATTTTCGACTAAAAAACCTGCTTTTCATCATAATAACCAATCCGTCATAGATCATCAATCATTTTCTTATTCATGTTATCTTACCATTTTATCTTATCTATCTTATAATCACCTACTGATACGAAGTGATCTCCAAAACACCAAAATAATGACTATCATCAGATGGTTTTAGATTTAGCTGATGTAAAAAACAGTCATCCTTTTTTTCAAGACTGGCGTCAACTTTATGATTTTCCTTATCAAAACCACCAGAAACTTTATACAACAATGCTGTACCAGATATCAATACAAAAATAAGCGTAAAATCCATCATTTTTATCAAACGGCATTCCATACCGACTAATAATTCATGATGAGCAGTG
>JALWQS010000014.1 GCA_027083015.1 Candidatus Woesearchaeota archaeon | reverse complement strand
CTATTGGGTTATTTTGGACTTCTACACCACAATGAACTTTTTGAAATAGCTGCAGAGATAGGCTTTTTATACTTGATGTTTATCGCAGGTACTGAGGTCAACCTTAAAAAGATGCTTAAAACTCCTGCTGAGATGATGAAAAAAATTTTTCTCTACCTTCTTCTTTTATATGTCTTTAGTTTTGCTTTTTCACTCTACTTTCACTTAGGAAAAACATTTGCTCTACTTCTGCCTCTTATCTCTGTAGGATTAGTAGCAACACTCTCTAAAGAGTATGGAAAAACTCCTTGGATTGAACTCTCTATGAGTGTGGGTGTAGTAGGCGAAGTTGTAAGTATTGCAGCACTTACCTTAGCATCAGCTGGACTAACACATGGTTTAGATATTAAATTTTTTCAAGCTGTAACTGCTTTAGTATTTTTTATAGCTTTTATCTTTCTTCTTTTTCGTGCTCTGGTGGAGTATTGGTTTTTTCTATCATTTTCTTCGGTATTCGGTGTTTTTGTATCGCTTATGCATCATTTTTGATCAGTGCATAAGCTAAATCTCGCATTATTGTAGTATTTGCTATACTAAGATAACTTTTATTAACAAAAACTTCCTGATTTATATTATTTTCGCGGAGTTTATAAGTGATTTTTCATAATAACAAAAACTCGGCACTCGGGTCTATCCCCGACCTAAAGGTCAGGGTATTAAACTCCTTGCAAATCTCTAACGAGATTTTCAATAAGAAGCTTTATTGACTCTTTTTGAGGCTTTACAACAACAATATTTAAATAGCTCTTTATTCGCCTATTCTTAAATGGTCATTCAAAAGAGGTTTTTCAGTGTACTGATTGCTCTTCTTTTTGTTCTTGCTATCTTCTCTTTATTTATTTCTGGCTGTAAGAAAAATCCCTGTCCTAAAGGTCAGTTTATGTTCAATGATCATTGTTGCCCTGATAAGAACTTTAATTTTGTATGCGATGATGCTGAAGGTCTGGTTTGTGGTGATGGCATCTGTCATGAGACTGAGAATTGTTCTACCTGCTGGCAGGATTGCGGCGCTTGTAAGATAACCAGGATCATAAAGGTTCCCTCTAATTTCAGCCTTCTTGATGTGACTAAAGAATTCCGGCCTTTGTATAAGCAGAGCCTTAATCCTAAGAAGGATCTGGAAGCCAGAAATAATGTTTCGGATTTCTTCTATTATGATGAGAAGATTCCGCGTTACATGGCAGATTTCTTCGGTATCCAGTATAACCCGTTGATCGATTCCCGTATGATCGTCTTCTCTAAGATAAAGCTTCCACAATGGTATCTTAATCATTCCGGTGCTTTGCTTGATTTCGTAAACGCTTCTAGATGGTATTTCATCGATGATATTCGCATCAGGGAGAACAGAAAATACCTCCAAAGGATCATAGACAATAAGGCAATCGATGATTACCCAACTCCACCTACGGGTTATCAGAAACAGTTTAGGTATAAGGGCTGGCTTGCTGTGAATTATTCTGTTGATGAGAGCGTTATTTATGATAATATCACTGCTTTGGATGATGATATGATTTGGGGTGTTTATGGTTCTATCTCTGATATTGAGATAAAGTATCGGTATAATGATTATACCGACAAGGATGCTGATGATAAAGAATTCACGATCTATGCTTATAGGAACTATTCTGAGATCAAACTTAATTACATAAACACCATAACCTTTACCTGTGCCAGAAACCTCGCCGTTACTCTTTATGATTACTCATGGGACATGGAACACCATAATATCAAAGAAGAGAACATGAGGACCGAAGTTGAGGATGGAAAGAGAAGACTTCTCACTCAGGCACGTAGCTTAAAAGCTCTTTGTGACAAGGAGTATAAGCATTCTATTTTTGTTCCCGACGGTACGAGGACTGCATGAGGAATCGGATATCCGGAAATTGTATGGTCTTAAAGTTATAAGCTCTACTTACTCAGTATCTCTCTTACTCTTCTTGCGGGCGTCTTTTCTATCCTTTTTATCTCATCTGCTTTTCTGAAACCTTTTTCTTCCATAACTTCAAGAAAATGGTTGAACACTTCTACTGTTGCATTGACATCTCCCATGGCTCTGTGCGCTTGTTCGTTGATTATTCCCAAATGTTCACATATAGCTCCTAATCGTTTGCTTGGAAGCTCTGGCAACAACCTATTTGCAAGTTTTCTTGTGCATAAGATTTCATTCTCTAATCCTTTTCCTAAGTGTTCAAGCGCATTTTCGTGTAAGAAACCGTAGTCAAAGGTGGCATTATGCGCTACCAGCACACCATTACCCAGAAATTTAAGAAATCTGGGCATAACCTCATCTATCGTCGGCGCGTCTTTTACCATCTCATCATCTATCCCTGTAAGTCTTGTTATGAATCTTGGTATCGGCACTTCAGGATTTACCAGGCTTTGAAACTCTCCCACTTTTTTTCCATTACGTACCTTCACTGCTGCTATCTCTGTTATCTTATGGTAATACTTTGATAAACCTGTTGTTTCTATATCTACGATAACATACTCCTCAGGCATTGTTTTGCCTTGCTCACCGTTCTTTTTTCGCGCTCGCGGCATGATTGGTCTCCTCGAACGCTTGTTCTTATATCTTTCTTTTTTCAGGCAAAAATAACAAAAACTCGCCACTCGGGTCTATCCCCGAGCTAAAGGACGGGGTATTAAACTCCTTGCAAATCTCTAACGAGATTTTCAATAATACAAACAAAAATAATATAAAGTCCCTCCCGGCATATCGCTTCATGATAGAATTCAATCCTGACGGCAGCATCAAGCTTCCTGATAAGCTTGCTAAACAAAAAGTGGAAGAGCAGAGCCGTATGAAAAATACTGTCTGTATGAAGATCCGTAAAGAGGTTATTTCTGTCCGGCCTCCTAAGTCCTGCACTCTTCATCTTACTGTTTCTGACAAGGTCTCGGATGTGAGGTTTATCTCAACGATCTATGAAGCGTTTGCTCGTCGTTGTGAAGCTCCTACAAAACTTAACAGGTTGAGCGATAAGGAGTTCTCTGTTGATATTGGTTCTAGTTTTCGTCGTTGTTCTGATTGTACTTATCTTATCAACAGGTTTAGGGGTTTTATGAACGCTAATGTTATTGAGGAAGATGGTAATTGCGATTATCGCAGGCGTCGTTCTGCTAATTTTCAGTTCGAGGACTATTTTGATTGAAAGAAGGTGATATTATGGATACTGAATCTTTATTGCGACCTCCTGTAAGCCAGGTCCTGAAGAGTGGTCGCGTAGTTCTTGCTCCTGGCGAGTCTGTAGGCCAGCACGTTACTGATAAACGCGAAGAATTGCTTATTATCATGCGCGGAACTGCTACTGTGCATAAAGAAGACAGGATTATTGAGCTTTCCCAGGGAAGCACTATCTTTATCAGGGAGAATACCAAGCATAATGTTGTCAATAACTGTGACGAGGAGCTTGAATATATCTACGTCGTAAGTCTCTTTTAGATATTCTTCAGATAGATATGTATTATTTGTATCGTGGATTGTGGATTATCCGGATCACACATCATAATTCCGACTCTTCCGCAACATCTCCGGTTTTAACGTCGAGAAAGTTATAAACCTAAAAAGCTATTAATAAGTCATGTTTTGGGAAATCTTGATCGCGATAGTCATTGGTGTGAATGCCGGCATCATAACAGGCCTGATTCCCGGTATTCATGTTAATCTTGTCGGTGTTTTAATATTGAGTGTTTCTTCTTTTTTTCTTGTTTATGTTTCTCCTTTGGTTCTTGCTTGTTTTATCATTGCTTTGGCTATCACGCATTCGTTTCTTGATTCTATCCCTGGTGTGTTTCTTGGTGCTCCTGATTCTTCTCAGTCTCTTAATGTTTTGCCTGGTCATCGTCTTCTTCTTCAGGGTCTTGGTCATAATGCTGTTGTCTATACTGTTATCGGTTCTTTGGGTTCTTTGCTTTTGGGTCTTGCGCTTTTTCCTTTGTTCGTGTTTTTTATGAGGTTTGTTCATCCTTTCTTAAGTTCTTATATCGGTTACTTGCTTGTTCTTATCATGCTTTTTATGATCCTTAAGGAGAAGAGTCTTAGGAAGATCCTTTATTCTTTTCTTATGTTTCTTACAGCCGGCATCCTTGGTATTGTCGTCCTCGACCTTCCCGGTATTGATCAGCCTTTGTTTCCCCTTCTTTCTGGTCTGTTCGGCATATCCATCCTTTTGACTTCTTTGTTCGATAAGGCTGAGGTTCCTGTCCAGAAGTCCGCGCCTTTATCTCTTTCCGAAAGGAATACGTTCAGGGCTGTTTCTGCCTCTACTTTTATGGGTCTTGTTGCTGGTTTTCTTCCGGGTTTTGGTTCCGGTCAGGCTGCAGTTGTCGCTTCTCAGTTTGTTGGTAAGATTGGTGATGAGGGTTTTCTTTGCCTGGTCGGAGGTATCAATACTGCTAATATGTTGGTCTCTATCGGCACTGCTTATGCTTTGGACAAAGCTCGTAATGGTGCGATTGTTGTCGTGAAGGATCTTATCGGTTCGGTCTCTTTTTCTGATCTCTTTTTGTTCTTGTTCTTGGCTCTCATCGTTGGAGGCATAGCTTCTGTTCTTGCACTTTTTTTCTCCCGGCGCTTTGCTGTTCTTATCTCTAAGTTTGATTATGCTAAGATTATCGTTTCTATAATGCTTTTTGTCACTATCCTGACTTTTATTTTTGATGGTCTTGCGGGTCTGCTGATCCTTTTTGTTTCTTCTGCTGTCGGCTTGTTGGCTTCACAACTTGGTGTTGGTAAGAATTTTCTTATGGGTTGTCTTATTGTTCCCGTAATCTTCTTCTTCATACTTTAAGATTGTCATCCCTGTTTGATGACGAGTGACACGAGTTACTGATGCTTGTTTTTTCTGAAAAAATTTATATACTCTGCCAGCCTCTTGAGTTTTGGGTGTTGGAATAATATGGCGGATAAGTTTCTGGAGGTCATGATCGACCAGGTTGCTAAGTGGATGCAGCAGCAGAAGAAAGTTCGTGTTTTTCGCAATCATTCTGAAAAGCCTAAGTACATTTCTGCTACTTATCTTGAGAGGGATACGAAGCATGTTTCTTTTCTTGATGGTGTCCAGAACGGTGTTGATGGTATCTTCAGGGAGGCTTGTGCTTCTATGCGCGTTCTTGTCGGAAGGTCTACTCAGGGTTTTGGTTCTTACACATTAGATATTCCTGAGATTCCCCGTAAAGTGAGTCGGTTAAACTGGGCTTTGGAATCTAACTTTCCTGAAGTTATCGATAAGGCTTTTGCTGATTACTTGACTAATGTAGCTAAGGCTTCTCTTGAGTCAAGACCTATCGATCAGAGAAAACAGTTTGTGCATCTTTCTAATGATGATGTTTATGAGCCTGTTCTTGAACAGAGGATCAAGAATCCTGACATTCCTACGGGTCTTAAGAGACTTATCCTTCAATGGACTGATAAGGTCTGGGTCAGTAGCACTTATGTACAGAATACTGAGGCTTCTCTTTCTTCCAGCAGGACTTTTCGTCGTTTTGTTGATAGTCAGGGTCGTCAGATCAGGGATAATCGTCTTGTGAGAGAGATAGTATTAAATGTCCGCCTTAAGCACAAGAAAGGTTTTGTTGCTGATTGGTCATCAGTTCTCAGGCCTACGAATTGGCGTCAGGCTTATTTTATGCTTGAGCGTGTTCTTGACGAGTTCGACGACGATTTTGAAGCTTTTGTAGAGTCTGAAACTATTGAGAGCGGAAATTACCCTGCCATTCTTGATCCTTACACTACTTTGACTGGTATTCACGAACCTTTTGCTGCGCATCTGGCTTCTGCTGAGCGTTGGAAAGAAGGCAGGAACACTGTCTGGTTTAATAAGTTAGGTAAAAAGATTCTTCCCGAACACGTCTCCATCATTGATGACCCGACTGTTATTCCTTATGAGCCTAAGTTTGACGATGAGGGTTGTCTTGTCCAGCGTGTTGTCATGGTTGAGAATGGTCGTTTTGTCCAGCCTTTACACACGCGAAACTCGGCGGGTTTTTACAGGACCCGATCCAATGGTCATTCTCGTAAGGAATTTTTCACTGATGAAGAGACTGATTATGAACCCAGGATCTTTAATGTTGAGCTTCTTACTTCTAATCCCACTCCTGATGATGAGCTTCTTGAGCTTTTGAAGGATTATTGCCGTAAGAATAATAAGGAGTTCGGGCTTTATGTTGTTAAGGGTTCTTCTGGTTCTGATGATGCGGATTGGGTTGCTGATGATCCTGCTTCCGGCAGGTTTATTATTGAGCCTCTTTATGCTTTCAAGGTCTATCCTGATCAGGAGGGTCTTGGCGAACCGGTGTCTAATTTTGTTATTGTTGATTCTCCTTATGAGTTCTTTAAGCGCATCGTGGCTTTGGGTTCTGATGTTAAGACAGTGTATAGTGCTTGTGGTGATATAAGGTCTGGGAATGTTGATGTTGTTGAGCGTGGTCCTGCTTGTTTTATCAAATCGATAAATGTTCAAAGCAAACCTTAAGTCGTTTTCTTAAGACGGGTAAACTGGTAGATAACAAAAACTCGCCACTCGGGTCTATTCCCGACCTAAAGGTCGGGGTATTAAACTCCTTGCAGATCTCTAACGAAATTTTCAATAAATATTTATAAATGATAACCTTGTTTTCTTTTTTATGTCTGATGAATCTGATATTAGGTCTGAATCTCGTTTTCTTTGGTCTCTTCTTCTGGAACTCTTAAAGTTACCTTTTATTTTAATATTGATTATCTTTAGGAAGCGTGATCTTAAAGAGCTTCTCGTACCGCTAGTTGAGATCTGGAAGTTTATTGTCGAGGCTAAGTTTACTTTTTTCATGATCCTGCTTAACACATTGATCTTTTTTATCAGCATCTTTTTCTTCAGTGATGCACTGGTGAATTCTCTTATCAATGCTCCTTCTGACATTCTTAGTTCTAAGTTTTACACTATCATAACTGCTGGTTTTCTTCATGCGGGTATCCCTCATCTTGGTTGGAACATGTTAGCACTCTTTATTTTTGGGCGTGCTGTTGAACAGAAGCTTGGTTCTGCTAAGACTGCGGGTGTTTATTTTGGTGCTTTGGTCATCTCTGGAGTTTTTACTGATCTGGTTCATTTGTTTATCATGCAGGATAACACTCCTGGTCTTGGTGCTTCAGGCGCGATCATGGGTCTTGTTGCTGCGGCTATTCTTGTTCATCCTTTTTACATCACTTATGAATTGATCGTCCCTTTGCCTATCATGGTTGCTGGTTGGCTCGCTATTTGGTCTGACATTACTGGTATCATCAATCCTGTTGAAGATGGTATTGGTCATCTTGCACATCTTGGTGGTTTTATCTCTGTGGCTGTGACTATGTGGCTTATCGGTGTTGAAGACCGTCAGAAGATGCTTAAGGGGTTGATGATCAATGCTATAATTCTTGCTCTTGCAGCTCTCCTTTGGTTTCTTTTGCTTAAGAACCATTTTTAACCCAAACTTTTATTAAACCCCTCTTGATTCCTCTATTTTGGTTTGTTTAAAGCTAAATAGCTTTATCCTATCTTTTAAAAACTACTGAGGTTAATTAGCAGCTTTGTAGGCTGTGAAGAATAAATTGAAAAGGTCAAGCAGGCGTTGGAAAAAAGCCGGCCAGATGCGCTGGAAATGGCAACGTAAAAGGATGCGTAAGGAAAAACGAAGAAGGATACGCTCCAAGTAATTTCTTCTATTCTACCGAATAATCAAGATATAGCTTTAGCTTTGCTTATTAGTTTAGGACGCTTGATTTCTGGCAGTATTTGACCTTTTAGAACCTAAAAAACCGATAATATTAAATACTTAAACTGGATTGATTTTTAAAAGGATTTGAAATTTTATTTCCAAAGATTATCGGTTTAAAAAAGAATAAGGGGGTTATAATATGCCTAAGACAAGAGAACACGTAATTCCGCTTGCGATTGCTGAGAGGATTCTTAAGAATGCCGGTGCTCAGAGGGTTTCTGAGGATGCTAAGGTCGCTTTCTCTGATATTCTGAGGGAGATTGCTGAAGAGATCGGCACTCATGCTACAGCTATTAGCAAGCATGCTGGCAGGAAGACTGTTCAGGAAGAAGATATTAAGCTTGCTGCTAAGTAAGTACCTAGTATTTTTTATCTTCTTGTTTTTTATTAGTTGACATGATTTCTGTTCTGTATGTTTTCTTTCACTATTATTATACATAGTTAATTATATAAACTCTTGCTGTTGATATTCCTATCTGGGTATTGCATGACTATTTTATGATAATGTCAGAAGGTGAGTTTATGAAGACTGATGATCCTCTTATTGTTCTTGGTTCTGATCACGCAGGGTTTAGTCTTAAGGAAGCGGTCAAGAAACAGTTATTCAATAAAGGATTGGTTATTGAAGATGTTTCTCCCGTCAGGGTTGCAGGTGATGATTATCCTGATTCTGCACGGAAGCTTTCGGTTCTTGTTAAGAAGAAAAGAAGATCTTTTGGTCTCTTGTTCTGCAGGACAGGTACTGGTATGGTTATGGCTGCTAATAAGATCAAAGGTATAAGGGCAGCTTTTGCTCATGATAATTTCACTGCTAAGATGGCGCGGAAGGATGAGAATGCCAATGTTCTTTGTTTTCCTTCCTCAACTGCACCTGCTGCTGCTGTTAAGCAGGTCTTGACTTTCATAAAAACTGAGTTTTCTGGTGCGACCCGCCATAAACGGCGTATAAGAAAACTTTCTAAGCTGTGTGATTAGGATGATTGAGCTTATTCCTGCTATTCTTGTGCATGATAAGAAAGAGCTGGTCAAGGAGCTTAAGCTTTTTGGTTCTCTTTTTAGGCTTGCTCAGCTTGATGTTATGGATGGTAAGTTCGTCGATAATAAGACTGTTTCTGCAAGGGTTTTCCAATCTGTCCTTAGGGATTTTTCCTCAAAGCTTTTGTTTGAGGTTCATCTTATGACCTTTGATCCATTAAGGTT
>JALWQS010000013.1 GCA_027083015.1 Candidatus Woesearchaeota archaeon | reverse complement strand
AAAGAAGAGATAGAGAAAAAGATAAAAGATGATAAGACAGAAGAAAAGATAAGAAACACAGAAAGAAAGATAGAACAATCCAAGAAAGAGATAGAAGAGATAAAAGAGGAGATAGAAACAAAAAAAAGAACACTGGAAAAAGAGACAAAGAACTGCCCTAAATGCGGGAAGAAAATACCTGCTAAATGGACTTACCACAAAGAATGCGGATGGAAAGAAAAAAATGAAGAGGAAGAAGAAAACAGCAGAAAAGTAAAGATACTGGTCTTCACATCACCAACATGCCCACACTGCAGACCAACATATGAATACCTAAAAACTTTTGAGAAAGAAAGAGATGATGTCAAAGTAACAGAAGTAAGTACAGCAACACCTGCAGGACAAAGAAAAGCAAGACAATACGACGTGATGGCAGTACCCACAGTATTCGTATCCGGACCAGGATACCCACAAAATATAGCATTCAGAGGAATGCCATCAAGACAAGGCATAACAAAAGCGATCAACATATGCTTAGGAAAAGAAGAATGGGAAGAAAAACAAGGATTCTTCGAAAGACTGCTGAAAAAACTAGGCATAAAGATAAAACATCACGAAACTAATAATGACTAAGATCATAGCCATAACCGGTGGCAAAGGAGGAACAGGAAAATCAACAGTCGCTACAGCACTAGCCCACGAACTTTCTGAAAAACAAAAGATACTATTAGTAGATGCGGATGTGGATTGTCCAAACGACCATCTCATACTAAACATAAAAAGAGAAGAACTAATAAGCGTCAGACAAAGGATACCAAGATTCGACGCAGAAAAATGTATCAAATGCGGAAAGTGCGGAGAAGCATGCGAAGCAAATGCGCTGATATCAGTAAAAGGAAGAGTACCCATACTCATGCCAGACGAATGCAACGGATGCGGAGCATGCAAGATAGTGTGTCCCACAGGCGCCATAAGCTGGGACTACAAAGAGATAGGAAAGATATACAAAGGAAACAAAGGCAACCTGGACATATTATCAGGAGAGCTGAACATAAACCAACCAACATCAGAATTCATCGTCAGCAAACTGAACGAAGAGATCATCTCAAGAAAAGAAGAATATCAAACAATAATTATAGATACCGCAGCAGGAACACACTGTCCGGTAATCACAGCATTCGAAAACGCAGACAAGATAATAGCAATAACCGAACCAACACCATTAGGAGCGCACGACCTGAAGATCATACTTGACGTTCTGAAAACAATAGGAAAAAAAGGGAGCATCATAATAAACAGAGCAGACATAGGAGATGAAAACCTGATAAAAGAACTAGCGAAAAAGTACGACAGTGAAATAATTCTCAAGATACCTTTCTCAAAAGAGATAATAAATTCTTATTCAAGAGGAAAAACGTTCAAGATCGCACAACTAGTCGAGAAGATAACAAAAAAGAACAATAAAAAGGAATAATAAAAAGGAACAATAAGATGAAAAAAATAGTCATCCTCTCAGGAAAAGGAGGAGTGGGAAAAAGCAGCATATCAGCATCACTGGCCGTCAGCATGGCCAAAGACAAGAAGATCGTATGCGCAGACTGCGACGTAGACGCCTCAAACCTCTCACTGCTTTTCGGGCTGAAAACAGAAGATTACGAAGAATGGAAAACACTATCAACAGACAAAAGAGCAGTAGTCGACGAGAAAAAATGCATAAAATGCGGAAAATGCATAGAAACGTGCTACTTCAAAGCGATGAAACCAGTAGAAGGAATACCAAAGGTCGATGAGTTCGGCTGCGAAGGATGTGGAGCATGCAAACTGGTATGCCCTGTCGGAGCGATAACGCTGGTGGATGTAGAGAACGCATCAGTAGGATATGCAAAGACCAAACAAGGATTCATGATAGCATCAGCACAACTAAGACCAGGAGCATCAGGCTCGGGAAAGATAGTCTTTGAAGTGAAAAAGAAAGCGACAACAAAAGAGCCGGAAGCGGACATCATGATAATAGACTCAGCAGCAGGGATAGGATGTCCGGTCATAGCATCAGTAACAGGAAGCGACGCAGCGATCATAGTCACCGAACCCACACCATCAGGATATTCGGACATGAAAAGAGCATTAGCAGTAGTCGATCATTTCAAGATAAAAAGAAGCATCATAATAAACAAGTCAGACCTGAACGAAGAGATGAGCCACAAGATAGAACAATTCTGCAAAGAAAAAGATATACCTATAATACAAAAGATACCATTCGACAAAGCGTTCGTCAAGGCCATGACAGAGATGAAACCAATAATAGAATATGAAAAGAGATACGAAAAAATATTTGAAGAGATAAAAAAAAGAATTCTTGAACTGTGAAGAAAAAACAAGAACAGCATTTAAAAAATATCTACTCAGAAACATCCTAAGTCAGTCACAATATAATAAGTAAACAATGACTTATTCAGTAAGCTTTATAAATAAACCCTTATTCCTCAAATATTACTCCTTCAAGAAATAGCATACAACAAGAATAACAAAATAGCGGGGTAGGGCAGCCAGGAGTGCCCGCAGGGCTCATAGATGAGCAGATGAGCAAAACACAAACGCTCAAAGCGAAACCCTGAGGTCAGAGGTTCAAATCCTCTCCCCGCTATACCCCACACTATTTTTTCAACAGCACATAGTGCTGATACATCATCCTAAAATGAAGAGAGGCGCCATAACACTATTTCTAGCAATGATTATCCTTTTGACAATACCAACAATACAGGCGTCAGGAGCAGAATGGCCATACACTTCAGAAACAATAACCGCAGATACAGAAGTAACATCAGGAGTAACAGTCATAAGAACAGGAATGAACTCCTATCTGGATAATATAGAAGCGAACCTCAGCTTTGTACCAAAAGAGACAGAAACACAGACAATACTGAGAGAAAGCGCAGAACCAAAACCAGAAAAAACAGGAGATCAATACCTGTTCAGATGGAAAGGAGATTTATCAGGAAACATATTCTTCAGGTTAAAGACCAGAGTACAGACAAAGAACAAAAGAGTTAAAGTAAAAGAAGAAGGATTCCCCATAAGGAACGTCCCAGAGAACATAAAGATATATCTCAAACCTAGCAAGACGATAGATTCAGGAGACCCAGCAATAACAGCACAAGCATCAAAGATCGCAGCTGGAGAGACAGACCTTTACGGCGTCGTATTCAAGACAGCAGAATGGACAAGAAAAAACATAAACTACAACCTATCAACTCTGACAGCAAAAGCAAGCCAAAGCGCATCATGGACACTCAAGAACAGGAACGGAGTATGCGATGAAATAACAACAATATTCATAGCATTACTAAGAGCAGTAGGCATACCAGCAAAGTTCGTATCAGGAGTAGCATACACAGACTCACCATTGTTCCCGAAAAACTGGGGAGGACACGGATGGGCAGAAGTATATTTCCCAAAAAGCGGATGGGTGCCTTTCGACGTGACATACGCACAATACGGTTGGATAGATCCAACACACATAAAATTTCAGGAGAACAAAGACTCAGCAGCCCCAAGCGTACAATACCAATGGTTAGGAAGAGATATAGACGTGATAACAAAAGACATAGAAGTCAATGCCAAGACCTTAGACCACAAAGGAAAAACAAGCGACCCAGTAAACCTAAAACTAAGCGCAGTACAGAAAACGACAGGCATAGGATCATACAACCTGATAGAAGCAGACATCACAAACAAGATAGACAGCTACGTATCAACATTCGTGTATCTGTCAAACATAAAAGAGCTGGAAGTGCCTGAAGGAAATATGAAAGCCGTATACTTAAAACCTAAAGAGACAAAAAGCGTGTACTGGCTGGTAAGAGTCGATCCAAACCTTGAGGAAGGATACACATACGAATTTCCGCTGATGGCAGGCACCATAATGAACACGACAGCAAAAACCAGTTTCGATGTTACACCAGAAGCGACAGTTTTCAGCAAAGAAGAGATGCAGATGGTAAAAGACGCGTGGGAAGAAGACGAAAAAAGCAAGACCTACGCAAAAGAGATAGAAATAACATGCGATGCAGGAGAGTATTACGTGTACGAAGAACCAATAGTCACATGCAAAGTGAAGAACACAGGAAACTACCCCTTCAAAACACTCAACTTCTGCTTTTTCGACGAGTGTGAAGAAGAAGGACTGGCAATAGCACAAGAAGCGACCTTCAAACAAAAGATCAAAAGACCAAAAGCAGGAATCAATAAGATAAAGTTTTCAGTAACAGGAAAAGACATCTCAAAAACAACATTCTACGACCTAAAAATCATGGACGAACCAAACATCAGCATAGAAGAATATGACTTCCCAAAGACTATAGAATACCAAAAAGACTACAAGTTCTCATTCCTGGTGAAGAAACGAAGCGAATCAGAGCCGGTAAATATGACATTAGAGTTTGACGCAGCAGGAAGCAAAGAAAGACTGGAAGAAAAAGAATTAACAGGCGACAAAAGATACGTATTCTCACTGAACTCTGAAGACCTGACGACAAAACCCAACAAGTTCGTGATAAAGATCAACTATTATGACAAGAACGGTAAACTGCACACACTAAAAGAAGAGAAAGAGATAAACCTCATAAACGTAACATTCGGACAAAAGATGATCATATTCCTGAAACAACTGGACAAAAAACTAAGAAACATATTTAAATCATAAAGAACCACAGAACAGTTACAGAAAATAGAAACATACAGAAGAACAGTTAGCAGACATAAGAAGATAACATCAGAGGCAAGATGAAAAAGACAATCCTCATAATCCTTATCATAACAGTACTGGTAATATTAGCAGGATGCGAAGAAGCAGAAAAGAGACACACAGAAAAACTACCACCACCCAACAGCTGCGAAGTAGATGAAGACTGCGTATGCGGAGGGATAGACAAAGCGACAAACAACTGCTTCATAGGCAACAAAGTATATTACGATCTGAACGTGGACAAGACAAAACAATGCCCAGACTTCTGCACAGGAATAGACGGAAATATGGTAATAAAATGTATAGACAACAAATGCCAACAGACATACGAATGTGTGATGGACTTTGACTGCAAACCAGGACAAAGATGCAAGAACAACAGATGCTTCGGAAAAAGTACAGAAACAGAGAAAGAAGAATGCTCAAGCGACAAAGACTGCATAACAGGAGGGTGTTCAGGAATAATATGCCAACCAAGAGATGCAGAACCAGTATTTACGACCTGCGAATACAAAGAAGAATACTCATGCTATAAAGACATAAAATGCGGATGCGTAGAAGGCAAATGCCAATGGAAAAAGAACAGAGAATTTGAACTATGCATCCAAGAAAAGAGAGGACTAAAAACAGAAGGACCTGCCTAAAAATAAGATCCGACGTATTCTTGCGAGAAGCAGATAAACTGCTTAAGAAGGCCAAAAACAACAGTTTCAAAGACTATTTATAAATAGGAAATATTTAAATAGTAGAAAAAATCCAAGTAATACAGGTTAAATACGGGGTTGTGTTTAGCCGATTTTTATTTTTTTATCTTGGTCATAAACATGCTAAACAAGGGACAATACAAACAAATTCTTGAAGAACTAGACAACTGTAAAAGACCAATATACTTCTTTCATGACGATGCAGACGGACTATGCAGTTTTCTACAATTATACAGGTACAAAAAAGAAGGAAAAGGCGTATGCGTAAAATCACAACCAAAAGTAGATGAAAGGTTCTTCAAAGTAGTAAAAGAATACCAACCAGACAAGATATTCATACTAGACCTGGCGATACTGACAGAAGACTTCGTAGATGAGTTCAGAAAGATACCGATCATATGGGTTGATCATCACGGACCAGCAGAGATCAAAGGAGTAAAATACTTCAACCCAAGAACAGAAAACAAAGACGACAACGTATGTGTGTCAGAACTCTGCTATCACGTGATAGAAAACAAAGATGACCTATGGATAGCAGCAACAGGCATCGTAGGAGACTGGCAATTAAGCGAAGTCACAAAAGAATTCTCAGGAAAATACCCAGAACTATTACCGAAAGATACAGACAAACCAGAAAAAGCACTGTTTGACACACCACTATCAAGACTGGTAAGAATATTCAATTTCATACTAAAAGGACCGACACAAGAAGTGATGAAATGCGTGAAGATACTGACAAGAATAAAGACGCCATACGAACTGCTGAACGGAGAAACAGCACAAGCAAGATACATACTCAGAAGGTTTGAAAAGATAGACAAGCTATACGAAGAGCTATTAGAATATGCGATGAAAAAAGTCTCTAAGAAAAAAATATTATTGGTTAAATATCAAGAGAACAAGATGAGCTTCTCAGGAGAACTAGCCAACGAACTATTATACAGGTTCCCCGACAAAGTGATAATAGTGGGAAGAGTGAAATCAGGAGAAGTAAAAAGCTCGCTAAGAAGCGGAGCGAACATCAACATCGCAAAAGCGCTTGAGAAAGCACTCAAAGGAGTAAGAGGATACGGCGGAGGACACGAACACGCATGCGGAGCGTGCATACAAGAAGAAGATTTCGACAAGTTTCTGGAACAGTTAGAAGAAGCGATACAGACCAGATAAATATAGAAAAAACTAATCTTTCATAAACAGCCTATAAAGTAACGAAATATTTATATAAAATTCATCGGGTTATCAGTCCTAATAAAAAATATGAACGCCGAACAGGGATCTAAAGACACAAAGTCTACGATTTCAGAGCCCAATGATTGGCGGTGTCTTGAACATATAAAAAACAAGTAACTTTTAGTATAACGAAAAATCGTATGAAACCTATAAACCAGACAGATGAGCTAGTACAAAATATTATGCCCATCGCGCTAGTTCTGCTTCTTACAACAAGCATAATAGAGATATTCTACGACGCAACAGCATACTACACAATTATAGACACACTAGACATATTTGTCATAGTGTTATTCTGTATGGATCTTTACTATAGATGGAGAGAAATGCCAAAATTCAAGAGCTATATAAAAAAATACTGGTTAGATATCATAGCAACAATACCATTCAATCTGATATTCATGGGAATTGAATATTTAGTATTCATAAAAGCGCTAAGAGGCATAAGATACATCGCACGAGGAGCAAGGTTTGTAAAACTATTAAGAATGCCGAGATTCCTGCGTATGAGAGAACACATAAAACCTACAAAGATCAGAAAAGTACAACCGCATGAAAAAGAACTTAAAGGAATCCTATCATTCAAAGTAATAATTCTAATCACGATAAACTCAATAATGGGAACAGGAATATGGTTCCTGACAGCTGCAGGAGCGAAACACGCAGGACCTGCCTCATTAATATCATGGGCAATACTATCACTCATCGCCGTGTACATCTCAATGTGCTTCTCAGAACTAACAGCAATGTTTCCAAAAGCAGGAGGAGTCTATGAATTCGCAAAACAAACATATGGAAGGTTCTGGAGCTTTGTGATAGGATGGACAACATCAATAGCAGGATCAGTAACAATAGCAATGCTCATGCTAGGAGCACTACAGTATCTCATACCAATGAGATACGCAGGATACTATGTACCACTAGCAGCAGGATTAATAATAATCTTTAACTACATCGCATATCGAGGAATGCAAACATCAACATACATGCTTGTAGGATTCGCACTGCTAACGATCATAACTATAATATCAATAATAATACCAGGATTCTTTGAGCTGAATATGGAAAACTTCACACCATTCTTCGTATATCCGGCAATAAACATACTCCTGGCAATCTTCTTCATATCAGAAACATTTTTTGGGTGGGAAAGCGCGATATTCCTTTCAGCAGAGACAAAAAATCCTAAAAGAACAATGCCAAAAGCCCTAATAGGAGGAACAGTAATAATAGCAACATTTGCATTGCTACTCGCATTTACAGCAATGGGAACAATACCCTGGCAAAAATATGCTGAGTCAACAGCACCATTAAGAGACTTGGGGGGAGAATTCTTCGGAACAACAGGAAAAATACTCTTCACACTACTAGTAAGTACATCTATAATAGGTGCAGTAGCAAGTTGGATAGTAACTGCACCAAGACTGCTGATGGCACTAGCGGAAGACAAACTATTCTTCGTACAATTCGCAAAAATACATCCAAAACACAAAAGCCCATATGTATCGATAGTATTCCAAACGATAATACTGATGGTACTCGTATACATAGGATCAGGAAGCTATGAAACATTACTACACCTTCTAATACCGCTAATATTAGTACTATACTCAACAGTACTGCTGGCAGTAGTCATACTAAGATACAAAAAACCAAACTACCCAAGGCCATATAAAACACCATTCGGAAAATGGGGACCATTTATAACCATAGGATTCATGGGATTCCTGATGTATATGTTCATAACACAAACGCACGGAGCAATAGATATACTGAGAATATCAGGATCACTACTCGCATTTGGAATACCAGCATACTTCGCAATAGAAATATTCTATGAACAAAAATATATAACAATAAGAAAAAACCTACTAGCAAAAACATATCATGTATGGCATAAACTACCAATACCAAAACCAGTATTCAAAAAAATAATCAGTTTTACCAATATAGACAAAAACAGCACGATAATAGATTATGACTGTGGGGTAGGAGGATTCACAAGAAAACTAATAAAAGAAAAGATACCATTTAAAAAAATATATGCTATAGATAAAAGCGAAGAAGAAATAAAGATATTCAAAGAATACGTAAAAGACCAAAGAGTAAAAACAGAACTGATAAAAAGCTGGAATATCCCAAAAGAAATAAAACGTATAGATGTCTTCATCTCAAAAGGAAGTCTGGGATATGTCAATAACATAGAAAAATTCCTCAAACAAGTAGCTACTAAAATGAAAAAAGGAGGAACATTCTGCTTCTATGTGCAGAACAACATCATCAATATGACGCCAAACGCACTAATAGTACAGAACAAGAAAAAAATAATCGGCATATTCGAAAAATCAGGGTTGAAAGCAAACTACTTTAGAAG
>JALWQS010000012.1 GCA_027083015.1 Candidatus Woesearchaeota archaeon | reverse complement strand
ACATGTAGCAGCAGCTCAAAGGATGCAGAAAAAAGGGATCAAAGTCTATCCAGGAACAGTAATAGGTTATGTAGTGGTGGCAGGAAAAGAAAAGATACGCGACAGAGCAAGATTGGTCTCAGAAGTGAAAAAAGGAGACTACGATGCAGACTACTACATAAACAACCAGGTGATACCTGCAGTGGAGAAGATATTTGATGTTCTGGGTTTCGACATCAAGATACTGGCCGAACAAAAGGACCAGAGTACGTTAGGAAACTATTTCTGAAAACCTGCTTAACAAACTATTTGCCAAATAAACTCTACGCACTCATCCCCTCTTATGATCAAGAATTCATTACAGCTTAACGCCATAAGAAAAACCAAGATGCGAAAGAGATCAAAAGCCCAAAGATATAACCCAAAGGAATGATTTTCTTACCCTTAATCCGAAGCCAAGGATAATAATCAGAAAAATCACTCCAAAACTCTTTTAACCTTACAGCAGGATTGACCACGAACCAACCGAAATCCTCAATGATCATCCCAGAAAAATAAGCGCTTAGGATGATGCCAAACAACCTGGAGTTCCACCCGTAGATGACAAATGGCAGGGTCAATAACAACGGCCACATAACCCAAAAAACATAGAAATGATAGGCAGGGATGACAAAGGTTTTACCAAACCTAATCTTCCACCCAAGCTTTTTCTTATCCCAAGAATCACGCCCTTCAACATAAGCTTCCCAAAAAGACATAGCGATCATAGCAGCATAGATCCAGATAAAGATAAGTAAAGTCTTCATACCGTTCATATAATGAACCAATCAAGTTTATAATAATTTCTATCCTAATAGCTAAAAATCAAAGGGCAAAACTTTAAATAAAACTAAAAGTTTTATTGAAAACAACAGATAAACTAACCGAACAAATCAGAATAAGAAAACTCAGGAAGGATAAAAAAGATAACATCAAAGTTGAACCAGATCCAAATTTAGATTATAAACTTAAATAAATCTGAGGTATAAAATGACAGAACTGCTTTTTTTAAAAGATTCATATATGAAACAATTTGACGCCAAAGTTATCAAGGCAGAAGGAAAAGAGATCATACTTGACAAGACAGCATTCTACCCACAAGGAGGAGGACAACCCTCTGATACAGGAGTCATCGTGTGTGAAGGAAAAGAATACAAAGTATTACAGGTAAGAAAAAAGGAAGGAGAAGCAGTGCATGAAGTAGACTCAGAAGGGATCAAAGAAGGAGAAGCAGTCACCGGGATGATAGACTGGACAAGAAGACATAAACTTATGAGAGGACATACTGCATGCCATTTATTATCTTACGTTGTGAACAAAGAGACAGGAGCGCTGATAACCGGTAATCAGATAGGCGAAGAAAGATGTCGGATAGACTTTGACCTGGAAAACTTTGACAGAGAACAGATAAAAAGCTTCGAGGAAAAGACAAACGAACTGATAAAATCAGGAGCAGAAGTGACGATAAGAGAATTGCCAAGAGAAGAAGCGTTCAAGATACCGACGATCGTGAAACTGAAGAATGTGCTGCCACCCTCGGTAGAGATGATAAGAGTCGTGAGTATCGAAGGATTGGACGAACAAGCATGTGGAGGAACACATGTGAAAGACATAAAAGAGATAGGAAGGATAGAGATCATAAAAGCAGAAAACAAAGGAAAAAACAACAGAAGGATATACTTCACATTAAAAGACTAATCACAAAATATGTGGGATAAGGATACCAAAAACTAAATGAGTATCCCAAAAAATAGTAGGCTGGTGATGAAGTCCGCCAAGGCAATGCCAAAACCGCTTCAGCTGATGACTTCTTCTAAATATGGATACCGGTGAGATAAATGCAGGAATACCTGTTCCTTATACCATTTGTAGTGCTTGGAAGCACAATAATCTGGATGATGGTATTCTTAGGAACCTATCCTCACTTTCCCAGGATGGAAAAACAAAAGAGGATAGCATTAAGCGCAAAAAATGCGACAGTAATGACAGCAGTGCTGATGCTGATCATAGTCATAACACTTTATATCTTAGCAAGGGTGTTGATTAGATGAGAACAATAAACCAAAACAAACAAAACTTGTCAGAAGAGAACTTGCCAGATGAAAACAGATCAAGGAAGAACAAGGAATACCTGCTGGACTTCCTGATGAAAAGCAACAGCCTGCACGATCTTTTAGGGATCCTATCAAACATCTGCGAAAACCTAAATCTCTCGTACCTGAACCCAAGGATAAAACATTTCAAGTACTTCCAGTTCACATTTTTCGGACTTATGGTAAGAGCAAAAGGATTGCTGGAAATGATGGTCTTCAAAGCAGAATTCATGAGAAAGAACAGCGACGAATTCAAAGACCTTTACTACAGACTACAAATTATCAAGAAAAACATGGAACAGGCCTATAATCTGATACACGAAAACAAGATGAGAGAAGGTAGAAAGAAGATCATAGAGTTGAATAAAGATTATTCAGAACTTTTTGAAGAGATGAATAAGATAGTGAAGATCATCTAAGAACAAAAAAATCTCAATTCATCCCTGTTTAATCAATAGAATACCTGAACACGTAACCAGGAGGGATAACGATAAGATCCTCATCCTGAAGCGGAAACTTTAATCTGGAAGGAGAAAGAACCTTAAACTCAAGCTTTTTCTTCCTGATAAGATCATCATAGAACTCTTTCTTATCAGGCATAGACATCTTAGTCGCGAGAATCTTCCGATCATCCTTATCCTGGACTAAAGCAAAAACCAGCTTGCCCCTGATAATGAAAGTCCCATCAGACCCTTTTTCATTGAAAAGATAATAACGGTCACCTTTCTGAACAAGACGAGCAGTGACCGGAGACGCATGACTAAGGACAAGATGACACAGATTATGATCACCACCTAAAAGAACAGCGACAGTCTCATCAGTGCCGAAAAGTTCCTTAAGCCGGACCTTATGAGGGTGCTTTTCAGGAAGGTAATTGATCTGAACAGGATCGCTGAGGACATACAGGAAAGGACCTTGTTGTTTCTCTTTTAGCACAGTAATCTCAGAAAGACGATACTTAACCTCTTTAAGCTCCTCAAGAAGACTGGAAAGAACCCTGCCTTCTTTCTTAAGATCAGAACCCATCCTTTTCGCGACCGCAAGGCCCTGTTCGATATTCTTACTGAAAGGAACAGAACCGAAATGTTCAGCAGAAGCTTTCTTTACAAGAGACTCCTGGACAGCTATATCCTTTAGCTGCTGCTTAAACAGAAGCTCAAGGGACTCATACATATGCTTAAGCTTGATCAAAGAGATGATATAGAGATGGACAGATCTGCGAACGAGATCCGGTTCTTTAGAGACAAGAACTTCCAGACGTTTCTCATTATGTCTATCATTACCGTGCTTCCAGCTGATTCTCCTCTCAAGCTTATGAGCAAAATCGGTAACATGAACCTTCTGCTTACGGCCGATATCATGAGAAAGACCCCATTCTTTAAGATGGGAAAACTCTTCTTTCTCCACAAAAGTAAGATCTCTTATCGTGTCAAATTGGAACTTGATGCTAGCCTTAAGTTCTGCAAAGATAGCAAGTAAGGTCTTGACAGCATCCTGACTTTCTAAAGTTTCAAAGACAGTGCGGGCCACACTAAAGAAAGCCTTATCAGGCTTATTACCCTTTACCAGCTTCTTGATCATGCTCTTATGCTTACGGCAATACTCATTTACCTTAACAGCATGCAGGACCGTAGTCTGAGAAGTCGGTGTAGGAGGAAGCTTAGAAGCCAAAAATTTCTCCAGGTTCTTAGGTTTCCTCTTGGAGATGCCTAGAATAACATCATAATACTCTGCAAGCTTACCTAAATCAGCAGACAAGTTCCTAACTCTTTCTTCAACCTTCATCTTTTCAGACTCTCAAACTTTTCAACAGCATCATCTACGAGCATCTGCTTCTTGACAAAAGTCATCTCTAGCTCCTCAATATCGTCAATAATCTCCTTAGCAGCTTCGTCAAGAAGTTTCTTCTTTCCTAACGTCCTATGATGTAAAACCATAAGACCAAAATGTATGACCAACAATACGGAAAAGATCGCCAGAAAAACCAGGATAACCACACTCAGATAATAACCAAAATCCGATCTTTCATCTATCATATCTTTAAGTCGGGAGCGTTCAGCAGCAGAAAGCAAAAGAGGTTCGTCAGGAGTTAATTTTTCAGACCTGCGGACAAGAGAAAGGATCCTTCTGGCTTCTTCCTCAGTAGCCGCTTTTTCAACAGCTTCCTTAAAAGCAGCAACTCTCTTTTCAGAAACATCCTTCAAAGTAAGGTCTCTCATACCAGAAGGGATCTTACGATAGATCTCTAAAGCTTCCTGGAACAGTTTAGCAGACTTGATAAAAATACCATTCTCATAAAGGATATCGGCTTCTTTGTAGTCATCAAGAGCAGCATTGTTCAAAGATACAGGATCATCACCTATAACATTATCCAGTTCTTCCTGCTTGCGTTTTGAGACTACTGTAAACTCCAGGTCTCCAATACAATTCTTATGCTTGCAAGGACCATACCAAACATCCTTACCCGAATCTGACTTAAGGCAGAACCATTCATTCCTGTAAAGCTTAGTCCGGTCACAATAAAAGATCAGAGGACAATCATCTTTGCTGAACTCTCCGGGAACAGGAGCAGGAAGGTACTCCTCCTGAAAAAGCTGATCAAAAGAGACAACAACGCGCTGGTTTTGTTCAGGAGAACCAAAAATATCAGTGCGACCTTCACTGAAGCCAAGTTGAGGAACAGCCTGAATATTCCCATCAGACAATTCTGATAGTTTATCAGCGAAATCCTGCGCTCTCCTTAAAGCCAAAGCCTTACCATCCTTATCTGCAGATGAAGAGAAACCATAAACCTGAACCTGATAGTACCCGCGAGAAAGCAAAAGATCAACAAAAGGTTTAGGGTCCTGATCAAGAACCGAACCGTCTTTTTTCATAGTGAAATCAGCACGACAGGCGGCAAGGGCAGAACTAGACAGAAGTACAAACAACATTACAAGAGTAACGATAAACAGGTTCTTTTTCAAAAATATTTCACCTCTTTTTCTAAATGATAGCTCATTTGATGAACGATCCGCAGTGATTATATGATTTGAAGTTATCTCATGACCTTAAAATATTTTCTTAAAAGACGAAACTCTTCCATAACTGAAGGGATATCCTTTTCTTTGACAGCGCTCTTAAGGAATTCAGGAAAATTCTGCTCAAATTGACTCTCACTTATATCAGACCCGTCCTTCCTCTTACTAAGTATAAGATGCTCAATATCAAAGATGCCATCAGGACCTTTATTAAGGATCTTCTCAAGATTGCCTAGACCTTTAATGATCTTCATAGCAGTTTTCAAGGCATTAAGCTCATCCACAGGTACCCAAACGTGCTTAGGAAACTGATGAATATGAACAAAAGGTCTGTTACCTTCAAGACGAAACTCATCAAAAGTTATAGGGTGGAGCTGCTTGGAACTATCTTTAGGTTCCATAGTCACACCTACCAATGCTTTCCTTATATCACTTTCGTGCTTGCCTTTTATCTTCTCGACAACAGAAGGCCATTCTTCAAGCTTAAATTCTTTCTTGGAAGTGATATGTTGCTCTTTAAGGATATTGGTCATAACGATCTCAAGATTGCGTACAGAGCTTTCTTTATCATCAGGATTAATCTCCACCCGGCCGACGAACCTATTAACATCCTCTTTAGGAAGCTCCTTAAAATCCTTATGGGAAAGATGAGTTATAAAAAGAACCGGTCTTTCAAGGATCCTGAAGTGAACAATAGTGAATGAAGCGCGACCATGACTGGTGGCGTGGACCAAAGAATGACCATCAAGAACCTTCTTTATGCTTTTTTCATCAAGACCTGCGTCAAGAGCCATTCTTATGTAATCGACAATCTGAGAAGGCGAAGCTTTCTTAGGAGGTTTAGGAACCTTATCGGGCTTGGCTGAAGAATTGGATTCTTTGATTTCTTTTTGTTCTTTCTCCAGTATCTCCCGTTCTCTCTCAGCAGTCTCTTCCAAGTGCTTCTCGACAGTGCTCAGTCGGTCTATAGTATTAAGAGCCCTCTCTAAACCTTCAACAGTTCCACTATCAGATTCAGCTCTGATCATGTCAAGGATCTTTTCAAATTCTTCTGGACTTTCAGTCTCACTTTTCATTTTCTTATCATCTTATCTATCATATGTACTAAGCGCTTGCCCTCGGTTCAGGATTGTTTAAAGGAGATCTTTCAGGAAGATCATAATTTAACCTAAAAGCAGTCACTTTTATCTCGTGTTTGCCGCTCTTATCCTCAATCTCTTCTTTAGAGGTGACACCTCTAAGATTTATCTTGTCATGAACATATTTAGGTTCATCACTACCTATAACAAAGTAAATATAAGCATATTTGATAAGAGTCTTATCAGGCAGACCTGCCATCTTGAACTCATAAACCCTATTGATCTTAGATTTTTTCATAGTATTATCACGAAGTGACCTATTAGCATAAGAGGCTGGTTTGAAGAATAAGACAGCAGGCTCTTTTGAAGAGTCAATATCTTTTATATTTCTAGCATCAAACATAAGAGTAACAGTCATATCACTGAAGTTGAACTTAGGAGAGATAACCATCTTTGCAAGACGTTCTTCAACATGTCTTATCTCTTTCTTGATATTCATCCAGAAACGTTTTCTTGCAAGGTTTAACCAATAAAGATCTGCTTCTATAAGCTTTTGCTGATGAAGATTCTTGATAAGCGCTTCTCTATCAGGACCTTTCAAAGGCTTAAAATGCAGGAATTCTGTCGGATTTTTAGGATCCATCTCATTAAAGAAATCTCTGATCGGCTTTTCACTTGGGTATTCCCTGTGCTTTATGGTCTTACGCCATTTTTCCGAAGGTTTGACCGGAATATTGTTAAGCATAGCAGCCAGTTCGGCAGAATCAGCAGCGCGCATGTCTGCAGTGTAACCGCTTTCTGTCTGAAGTTTTTCTAGAATAGCACGTTCTGAATTGATAAGATTCCTTAACTGAAGCAAAAGCGCGCCGATCTTCTTCTCGGCATCTTTCATATGCTTGCCGCGTCTCTTCGCCTTGTAAGCGATCCAGAGAAGGAAGCCTAATAGGATGGCGATGATGATGCCCCAGAACCAATAACTTCTTGTAATCCCTGAGGCCATCTCATTCTTACGAGGCTTTTTCTCGTCAGGACTGGTCTTGTCTTCTGAAGAAAGATCATTACTTCCACCTTCGCCACCAGAAGTTTCTCCGGGCTTTTTGGATGTATTAACCTTGACCTTAGTGACAGGAACACCGACATACTTACCAGCAGAACTCGTTCCGGAAGTGTCGCCAAAAATAGTGCCTGGTCCCCAAAAATGACGATAACCTACCTTGGAGAATGCGTTGAAGAAGTCTGAACGGCAGGCCGGATCATTTATGTTATCACCCAATTGGCAGACAAAATGCGTAAAGATGTTAAGAACAATGTAGATTACCATAAAAGCCAATAGGAAAATCAGGATCTTACCTGTACGGGTTTCAGGCTTTAACAAAGAAGCAAGGACCCCATATAACAGAAGGACGAATACGAGGAACAATATATTCTTAGCGAGAGGAAAGATTGTCGTCACAGAAAACTTGGTCTGCGTTATGAGCGCAAATGTAAGGGCAAGAGACAAAGCGAACGAAAGACCTATAACCGCACCTCGCGCCGTACCGGGCTTGCCAAAACCTTCACCAAAAAACTTTGAGAAGCCAAGAAAAGACAAGGCAAAAAAGATTGTGAAGAAAAGCATAAAGTCAATAAGTTTGGAATGCTGTTCGTACTCATTGTTCTGGAAGAAACTATCTATCCTGTGCATACCTCCACAACCAGAAATAAAAATAGACAAGACTAAAAATACAGCCATAAGTAAGACAAACACTCGCTTATTCATTCAATACCCCTTTTATCAGGCATCTTGCGATCCCGCATCAATTACTAACTAAAGCCTTTCTTTATGTTTATGACTTTTAAGGTTTTTTGGGATCTTGTTTTTTATAAATCTTTGGTCTGTAGATGTTGTTTAATTATTGAAAGAAGATGTAAATCCAAGCCCTACAATCTTGTTTATCTTGTTCATCTCATTTATTCTTGTTGTTGTGTTCTTTAGGAATAGTTAACAGACATTATTTATACCAAAAGGTATATATTCCAATTTGTAACTTTTAATTTTTTGTTGCAAACGAAATGTTTAAATATAAGTATACCAATCGGTATTTATGTCTTAATAAATATATACCAAATACTTTATTAAGATCTCAGGCCTTGCTGTGGTCTCCAAAACGGACAAAAAGGCCGGTGGTGGTTGGGTCTTAATTCTTACAAACCCCCCAACAAGAATGCCCGACCACGACCACTTTCTGTTCAGCATATTGTTTTTGACCTCCGGTCGGGTCTTGGAGTAAAAAGCAAAGATTTAAATACTATACATTATGATATATATACCGAATGGTATAATTTGTTGATTTTAGTAGCATTAATTAACTATGAATGAACCGACATACACAGATATTGAGAAAAAACTATTTTCTGGTAGAAAGGAGTATCTAAATCAGCTAAAAGAGAACATATCAAAAAACAAACATTCACACATAATAGCACCAATAGGGTATGGAAAAAGAACACTTCTAAAACAGTTCATAGCAAATCAAGAAAAAAACGCTTCAATAATATATATGGACTTTTCAAGAATGGCCTTATCACCAGAGTCCTTTGCAGTAGAATTCTTGTCACAGGTAACAGGAACACAAAGCTATGATATAAAAGAGATAGAAGAAGAACAACAGAAAGCGACGACAACCTGCAATGACCTGATAAGAACAATAGATAACGAGCTGCAAAAGATAAAACCAGACCAAAACCTGCTGTTAAGGTCAGCTTTCAGGTTTGCAGCTGAGTTCTCAAAACAAAAAAAGAAAAAAACGCTGGTCATAATAGAAAACTTTCAGGATATAATGTTATTGAATAACTTCTCACAAGTCAAAGATGTAATAATGTTATTTGCAGAAGAGCTACAAAAG
>JALWQS010000011.1 GCA_027083015.1 Candidatus Woesearchaeota archaeon | reverse complement strand
TATTTGCTCCTTTTTTTTTCATGGGATCACCAGTGTTTGGTTCCTGATATTTGTTAATCAAAAACCTTTTTTATTTATAAATATTCTCTAATATTCTGCTTTTTAGGGTTTCTTATGGTTTTTATGTTGTTGCTGTTTATGTGGCTTCTGTCCTTTGTATTAGTTTATATTATCTCTTTGTAGCTCTTATACTGCTGGTCGGTTTGTGCTGTCATGCTGTTCTTTGCATCTCTCTATCTTGAGCATAAGTTTTTGTTCTTTGCATACTATTTCTTTTCCTTCTTGGTCTATTATTGGTCTTATTGTGATGGTTTTCATCTCTTTCATGTCTTGTTTTCCGAAGCTCAGTTTTTTTCTTATTGGAGCTCCTGGTTTATACCTGCCTTTTATGGTTATTGATAGGTTGTATTCTGACTCAAGATATATCTTCAGCCCTGAGAGGTCTTTTAGTCCTGTGTTTCTTATGTTGAAGTAGAGTGTGTTGTTGCTGTAGCACGCAGGTTCTTCTTCTGTCGGCATTATCTCTGCTGTCTCGCACTTGTTGTCTATCTCTTCCAGCACCTTTCCGTTCATGACTATCACGAGTATCATGATGGCCAATAATGCTGTTCCTACGATTATGATTCCGCTTGTTCTTGTCATCTTATGGTTATTGTTTCTCCGATCTTTGGGGCGTATGCTTCTATACCTTTAGCTTTTGCCCACTCTAACAGATTATTTATCGGTTCTTCATCTCCATGCATGAATATCACTTTTTTTGGTCTTATTGTTCTTATCGTATTCTTTATTTGACTCATGCCGTCGTGTGCGGAGAAATCGAACTGTTTTACTTTGCATCGTACAATCTTTTTCATCCCTTCTATGAATACTTCTCCTGTTTCCAGCAATAATCTTCCGTTTGTCTCTTCTCCCTGGTATCCGGTCAGCAGTATCGCGTTGTTCGAGTGGTTCATGGCGTTTAGGTAGTGTAGTACCGGACCTCCGGTCAGCATTCCTGATGTTGTGACAAATATTCCTCCTCTTCTTATGGCTTCTGCTCTGTCCTGCCGGCTTCTTATCTTTTTGGCTCTGTTGAAAGCTCTTTCCAGTTTTTTTGCGTCTTTGACTGATTGGGGATTTTTCAGTATCGCTTCTGTTACTCTTATTCCCATTCCGTCGAGATATATCGGTGCTTTTATTCTCTCTTCATTCAGTATTAGCAGTATCTCCTGTGCCCTGCCGACAGCAAATACTGGTATTATCACTGATCCCCCTTCATCCAGAGTCTCTTTCACTGCTTCCATAAACTTGTATTCTGTCCTTGTTCTTTCTGTGTGGTCCCTGTCTCCGTATGTTGATTCTGTTATGAGAATATCTATCTCTTCATCTTCTATGAATTCTAGTCTTGCTCCTTTATGCAGTCTTGTTTCTTCTGTCTTGATGTCTCCGGTGTATATTATCTTCTTGCCTTCTGCTTCCAGTTTTATTGTTGCTGATCCTGGTATGTGTCCTGCGTCTATAAGTTCGAATCTGGCTCCGTCTATCTCTCCTCTCTCTTTTTTCTTGACAAGTTTTATTACTTTCAATACGTCTTTGATGTCTGTTCTTTTGTATCCTAGGTGGTGGTTTTGTATCTTTCCTACCTTGAAAGCGTCTTCTAATAATATCCTTGTCAGGTCTTTTGTTGTTCGTGTGCAGTATATCGGACATCTTAGTCCTTGGTGTTCAAAGTAGGGCAGGGCTCCGGTGTGGTCCAGGTGCGCATGTGATATTATGACTGCGTCTATGTTCTGCGGATCTTTCAGCCCTGTGGGGTATTCTGTATCTTCTGGCGTTATTTTTAGTCCACAGTCGAGCAAGAGCCTGTGTTCGGCTGTTGATACTTCGACGCAGCTTCTTCCGACTTCTCTTGCTCCACCATGGAATGTTAGTTTCATCCTCTTTTTCCTCCCCTCTTTTTTCTTCTTCCTCTTTTTCCTTTTCTATTCTTTTTTGTTCTGTTTTCTTCTTGTTTTCTTGTCTGTTCTTAGTTGTCTCTCTTCTTTTTCTTTGTTCAGCCTCTTTTTTATTATGCTGTCTTTTTCCTCTTTTTCTTTCCTCTTTTTTTCTTCTCCTCTTTTCTTTTTATCTTCGCTTCCTTGGCTGTGTTGTCTTCCTCGAAGTCGATGTACCATCTGTTGTTATCTTTGTCGTATGTGAACAGGACGTTGTGTTTCTTGTTTAGGTCTAATGCGAATAGAAGCGGTTTTGGTATTGTTGTCTCTATGCTGCTTCCTCTTCTGTAAAGC
>JALWQS010000010.1 GCA_027083015.1 Candidatus Woesearchaeota archaeon | reverse complement strand
AACGGAACGAAAGACTCCAAGAAAAAGGAAAATAAAAAAGAAGAATAGAAGAAAGAAGATAAAGAACAACAAAGCTACGACGACACCCAAACCATAAAAAACTTAAACATCAAGATCCCAAAAATCATCCAAGGTCTTATTAGTCTTTATATTATAGATTATCTGAAGCTCATTAAGCCGATTCTCAAGAAAAGATAACAACTCCTCAAACTGCGCAGGAGCAAAATCAGACTCGGCAGCCTTGACAATCAATATCGTATTCTCAAGACGCTTAAGAATATCAAGCTGAGTATCAGGATCAAAAGTCTCAAAATACTCGACAGATATACTGCGCCTGGCCTGATTAACAAGTTCCTCTTTTTGCATAATAAGAAAACAGAGACAGAGATATATAAAATTTAGGAAAACAAGAAGGATCATTTAAAAACCATTCGTCCCAAAAATAGGACAAAGAAAACTATATATAAAAATGATCTGTGACAAAAAACATGAAGAAAAGAGCAAAAAAAGAGCTGAAAGAGTTCAGCACAATACTTCTAATACTCAGCATCTTAATAATTAGCAGTCAGATCGCATCAGCAGTCAAAAATACAGGACATATAACATTACTGGCAGTCTATCACGAGGGAGACAAGTTCTCAGGAAGCCCAGCAAACCTTCAGTTAGAGATAAAAAAAGGGACCGGACGCGTATTTCTTGAGACCATACCGCTAACAAAAGTAGATACGCAGATAAGTACACGCTTCGCAAAACAGATTGCGTGCGAGTTCTCAGAGACAGACTGCTCAAAATACGATTTTTTCTATACGATAAAAAGCCCGGCAGGAATAGTAGGAGGACCATCAGCAGGAAGCGCAATAACAGCGCTGACAGCAGCTATGCTGATGGACCTGAAAACAGATCCGGCAGTAAGCGTGACAGGAACAATAAATTCCGGAGAACTAATAGGGCCCGTAGGAAGCCTGAAAGAAAAGATAGATGCAGCAAAAGAAGCAGGAATCAAAGAAGTCATGATACCAGCTGTACAACAACAAATACCAGAGGATAACATAACGACACTTGTAGAGTACGGAAAGAAAAAAGGGATAAAAGTCGTACCAGTCAATACCTTAGCAGAAGTCATGACAGAAATGACAGGAAAAAACTTTACAGAACCAGAGAAGGAGATAACAGTTCCAGAGCTATACATAAAAACCATGAGAGAAGTATCAGATAAACTGTGCAAACACGCAGAAGAACTGATAAACAAAAGTTCGGTGTTCGACCTAGGAGAAAAAAAAGAGCTACTTCTTGACAACATAAAAAGGATACAAGAAGCTAAAAACCTTACAAGAAAAGCAGAAGAAGCAAAAAAAGAGAAAAAATATTACAGCAGAGCAAGCTACTGCTTCGGAGCCAGCGTATTAGCAAGAAAAACACTTATCAAAGAACAGAATCTTGACAAGGAAGGATACAAGAAAAGAACAGAAGAACTGGAAACAGAGATAGAAGATCTTGACAAACAACTCGATGAACAAAAAAAAGAGACAATCACAGACCTACAAACTTACATGATAGTGAAAGAAAGAATACTAGAAGCGAAAAACACGCTTAAGAAGGAGAAAAATGACTCAGAAAATATAGGATATGCAACAGAAAGACTCTACTCCGCAGAATCATGGAGCCAATTCTTCGGCAAAGGAGGGGAAAGATACAAACTCGACGACAAAAGCCTAAAGACCACATGCGAAAACACCCTACAAGAAGTAGAAGAACGATTCCAATACATAAACCTGTTCTTCCCAGGAATACTCAAAGAACTCCGAGCGAACGTAGATGCAGCACAAAACTACTACGATGGAGGAGAATATGCCCTATGCATATTTATGGCAAGCACGACAAAAGCGAACGCCAACATCATAGTTACATTATTAGGAGTGAACGATGAGAGCATAGACGCAGTGCTGGAACAAAAACTCAAAGCAGCAAAAAGAGCGATAACAAAACAGATAGGCAGAGGAACATTCCCGATACTCGCAAACAGCTATTATGAATACGCGGAATCATTAAAGAAAGAAGATCCTATATCTGCCTTATTATACTCAGAATACGCATTAGAACTAAGCGACATAAGCATATACTTCGAAAAACAAGAAAGCAAGACAAGAATCAAATGGGAGCTTTGGAAAATAGCTCCGATAACCCTGTTCATATGGGGACTCATATTAGGATACCTATACGCATGGACCAAACACAGAACCAAAAAGACAAAAACAGAGAAAGAAAAAGATAAGAAAAAAGAAGGAAAGACAAAAAAATATAAGGGAACGAAAAAAGAGAAAAAGAAAAGACCAAGAACAAGACTTAGATTAAGGTAAAAATATAGTAAAAAAGACAAAAACGAGCATATTTAAAAAGGCACAAGAACAACACATAATAATAAGAAACATCATAACGAGGTTAAAAATGGAACTCTTAATAGCCGTGGATGATAATGACCAAGTAATAGGTTATAGCCCGAAAGAAGACATACAAAGAAAAGGATTCAACTACAGATGCATACAGGTATTCCTATTCAATGCAAAAGAGGAACTGCTGATATGCAGAAGACCTGAAGAAAAGAAAAAATTTGCCGGTCAGTTTGCAGCTTCAGCCATGGGCCACGTAAGAAAAGGAGAAGACTACGAACAAGCAGCCATCAGAGAGATGAAACAAGAGTTAGGAGTGAACGCCAGAATAAGAAAAGCCATAAAATTCTCAGTCATAGACGGAAACAACAAGGTATTTCAGGAAGTATGGTACGGCGCATTAGCAGAAGACATAGAACCAGACAAGACAGAAATAGCAGAATCAAGATATGTAAACCTTGATGACCTAAGACAAGCAATGGCAGTAAATCCAGAAAACTTTGCCACACCATTCATAGAAGCAGTCAAAGCATTTGTAGAACAAAAAGAAAAAGGATTCCCGCAAGAAGAAGAAAAAAAAGAAGAACAAGCAGGATTAGACGAATTCTGACAAAACGGACTAAGACCCAGCACCACCTAAGCAACCGCAAATTTTAAATATAGTAAAAACAGGTTTATAAATAAAAGTAAACAACAAACTAATCTTAGATTTTAGAACATCCTTAACTGAAGGTGAACAAATGAATAAAAAAGGAAGATGGTCATCAGTCGTCTTTGTCGTAATCATGGCACTCCCACTACTAGGGCTGCTGATCATGAACTATCAGGTAGAAGAAGCCAACCAGCTTACAGGGATGGCATCAAACCAACAAACAATCGGCGTTTCTGTACCAACATTGATAATAGTCGTAATAGCATTAACAGCATCAGCAGTGATCAGCGTCTATGAAATAAGAAAATCAAACAGAGTGAAAACAAGAAGCTTAGCAGATATAAATAAGGATATCAGCAAACTAGAAGAACAGATAAAGACGATGAAATAAAGAAACCAAGCAGAGAATAACAGAGCAACAACAAGCGGTCAGCAAAACATCAACAATCGATAAAAGAAAAAAAGAGGTGGAGCAGTGTTCCATAAATTCGCGCATTACTCATTCATACTAGGGTGTATCGTAGCAATAGTAGCAGCATTATTACAGACAGTCAACATGTTCTTCGTATTCAGCCTTGTGCTTTTGGGAGCCATCGTAGGACTGATGCATCTCAAGACCAAAAACGTACCGCAATTCCTATTAGCCTGTGTTGCACTTCTAGTAGCGGGAAATGCCAATTTCCAGGTCCTAAATGTAGTCTTCGACCCCTTAGGAACATTACTAACAACAGTATTCTCATACATAAGATTATTTGTAGCGCCAGCAGCGCTGGTAGCAGCATTCAAAGCAGTGTTTGAGCTTACAGAAGATTAAAACTCCAATAAATCCGCCTAATAGCATTTAAACCCTAAAAAGACCTGAAAAAGAAATTCTGGGAAAAGATTTATTAACAAGAAAAAAATAAATCTTAAAAGAGAGCATTTAGAGTGAGCTATTATGGAAATAGGTGAAATAATACTTTATTCAGTATCATACTTCGGACTATACTGCGCGATATTCTTCATGCTAACACTCATAGAAAACAGGAAAAAGATAAAGAACCCTAAAAGACCCAAAAAACTGCCTCCTGTAACAGTAATGGTGCCCGCCTGCAATGAAGAAGCATGCATCGCAAAGACAATAGATTCACTGCTAGAACTAAACTATCCAAAAAAACTATTACAGATCATAGTCATAGATGATGGTTCAAAAGACAACACCCTAAAAATCGCAAAAAGCTATGAAAAAAAAGGAGTTACAGTACTGACAAAACCAAACGGAGGAAAAGGAACAGCACTAAACCTAGGTCTCGAACATGCAAAAGGAAAACTCGTAGCATGCTTAGATGCAGACTCAGTAGTAGAGCCGAATGCACTTCTAAAGATGATAGGGTATTTCGGAAGAAAAAAAGTTATGGCAGTAACACCAAGCCTAAAATGCACAAGACCCAAGAACATATGGCAAAGAGTACAAGTGATAGAATTCCTATTGGGAGTCTACCTAAGAAAAGTTTTCTCTTACCTGGGAAGCATACATGTAACACCGGGACCATTCACAGTATTCAGAAAAGAATTCTTCGACAAATACGGAGGATATGACACCAGCACATGCACAGAAGACATAGAGATATCACTAAGGATACAATCACACCAGTACGAGATAGAGAATGCAGTAGATGCAAATGTATATGCAGTAGCGATGCCAACATTCAGAACACTAAAAAAACAGAGAGTAAGATGGTACAAAGGATTCCTGGAAAATGTAGCAAAATACAAACACCTGTTCAGCCCAAAATACGGCAACCTAGGATTATTCGTCATGCCAAGCGCATTCCTGTCCATATTGACAGCAACAACGATCGTCACGTACTCAACATATCTCATGATCAAAACAAACTACCAAAGAGCAATCAACCTTTACAACGTAAACTTCGACGTCTGGAAACTACTAAAGATAAGATGGGACTGGTTCTACATAAACCAAAGTCCATTGATGCTAATAGGGATGATATCCCTGGTCATAGGAATACTGATGATATACCTAGCAAAAAGGTTATCAAAAGAAAAGATGCCCCTGACCTATTCCTATATACTGTTCAGTATGCTATACCTTCCATTATACGTATTCTGGTGGCTAATGGCAATAAAAGCAAGAATCTACGATAAAGACGTCGAATGGGCAGGAAGAAAAAGAAACGATGTAGAATATAAGTATATGTAGCGCAATATAAGCACAGATAATATAGTGATAAAACATGTCAAGACAAAAGATAGATATGAACAAATACTTAGCAGTATTTGGACTGACAACACTCATATTCATAGCAGGAATAGCATTAGGAAACTACTTCTCATCACAAAAACTAAGACATATAGATTATCTGGGTCAAGACCTAAAAGTAGACACATTAGCCATGGAACTACAATATGACATAGTGTCAGAAAACCCCTGCGAACACATAAACAACACACCAATAGCAGAAGAACTGTATGACATGGCATCAAAACTTGATTATATGGAAAACAGGATGGGAGAAAAAAACAGAGACGTCCTCGAACTCAAAAAACAATACTCATTACTAGAGATAAGACACTGGCTCCTAATGAAAAAGACCAACAAGGAATGCGGAAAAAACAACACGCTGATACTTTACTTCTACTCGAACGAAGACGACTGCCCAACATGCCAAACACAAGGATTCATACTGACATGGATAAGAAAAAACTATCCCTCAGTATATGTCTATGCTTTCGACTATAACATCAAGAACAGCGCATTGGACACGATAAAAGACCTATACAGAATAAAAGGAACACCCGCAATAGTCATAGACAAAAAAACATTCAACAGGTTCGTAGACAAGAAAGAACTGGAACAGGCAGTAAGAGAGAAAGGAGCGAAAAAAGTAACAACAGAACTCATAGCATAAGACCCCATACTGCTTCTGAATCAATATTACGATAAGAATATTTATATAGAACAAATATTAATTCTCTGATATGAACACCATCAAAAAAAGAAGACAAAAAGCAGGGATAACACAACAACAACTGGCAAAAGAAGCAGGAGTCTCACAATCACTGATCGCAAAGATAGAAAGCGGACTGATAGACCCGGCATACTCAAAAGTAGAAAAGATAAAAGAAGCACTTACAAGAACAGAAAGAAAAGAAGAACTGAAAGCAAAACAAGTGATGAACAAAAAAGTATGGCTGGCAAAACCCTCAGACAATATCATAGAAGCAGTCAAACTAATGAGCTCAAAAGAGATATCACAGATGCCAGTCATAGATAAGAATAATATCATAGGACTCATGACTGAAAAATCAGTACTTGAAAGGATAGAAGAGAACATCAGCCAAACAAAAGTGAAAGAAGTCATGGAAGACGCACCACCAATAATAGAAGAAGAAACACCAGTAAGCGTACTGAACGAACTGCTAAAACATTATCCCATAATCGTCGTCAGAAAAAAAGGAGAACTAAAAGGCGTGGTGACAAAAAGCGACATAATAAGAAAGATGATATGAGAATAGCCAGGATACAAAAGATAAACTGCAAGAGCAGAAAAACATAAAAACAGGATATAAAGCAGATCAAATATCAGGGGGTAAGATTGGAGTCTATAGCCGCAAAGATAAAAGAAGCTCTGAAAAGAAACGAAACCATAGTGATAGCAGGAGAGTGCGAAGTAAATTATTCAGGAAGAGTAGAAGCAGAACTGCCGATAGGAGAAAGACTGCTGCTGATAAAAGCAGACAAAGCCTTTCTTGTACACCAGCCAGAGGGCCACCAACCGATAAACTACATGAGAAGCGAGTCAAAACACCAGATCAATGTTGAAGAAGGAAATATAGTCATAAGATCGCAAAACCTGGCCAATAAAGACTTCATGAAAGTCATAATAAAAAAAGTGCATTTCTACCAATCAAAAAAACTAGAAGACGGGCAAAAGATCAGAGTCGTAGGAACAGAAAAGGACATGAGCGAGATGATATACAAGAACCCGGAACTGATATCAAAAGACTTCAAACCATTATCAATGGAAGAACACACAAAATACGGATTCATAGACGTATTCGGGCATGATAAGGAAGGAAATATAGTAATCATAGAATGCAAAAGATTCAGAGCAGACCTAAGCGCAGTAACACAACTAAGACGATATGTAGAAAAGATAGCCACAGCAAAAGGGATAGGACTGGAAAAAGTAAGAGGCATAATAGCAGCACCAAAGATAACAGCAAACGCAAAACAGATGCTGGAAGACTGGGGATACAGCTTCGTAGCAGTAAATCCACCAGCATCATACGAAAAATATGACAAGAACCAAAAAACCCTGGGAAACTGGGAATGAGACAAGATGAAGAAAAAAACAGACCCTGACACCACAAGCAAGATAATACTCGCACATGAAATACAACAATACTTCAAATACCAGATAGGAAGAAGATGGGTAAGCGAAAAAGAACTCAAGAACCATTCAAGAGAACATAACCAAGTATTCAACGAACTCGTAAAGAAAGGTTTTATAGAACGAAAAAAGACCTGGAACGGATACAGATACAGATGGAAAGCAAAGATGCCTGACACATGAAAAAATAAGAGGGAAGAAGATGAACATAATAGCAGACCTACACATACACTCAAAATACTCAAGAGGATGCAGCACAGCACTAGATATAGACAATCTGGAAAAATATGCCAAACTAAAAGGGCTGACAGTGCTAGGAACAGGAGACTTCACACACCCAAAATGGATAACAGAACTTAAGAACAAACTAACAGATGACGGAAACGGAATACTAAAGACAAAAAAAGGATTTCCCTTCATACTACAAACTGAAATATCACTCATATACACATCAAAAGGAAAAGGGAGAAGGATACATAATGTAGTGCTGGCACCAAACTTTGAAGTAGTAGACCAAATAACAGAAGAACTGAAAAAAAGAGGAAGAGTAGACTACGACGGAAGACCAATATTCAAGATCCCATCACCAGAATTTGTAGAGCTGCTAAGAAACATATCAGACAAGATAGAAGTCATACCCGCACACATATGGACACCACATTTCTCAGTGATGGGAGAATACAACAAGTTCAAGAACATAGACGAATGCTTCGAAGATCAAACAAGACACATACATGCAGTAGAGACAGGACTATCAAGCGACCCCCCTATGAACTGGAGATGCAGCTTCCTGGACAAGTTCAACCTCGTAAGCTCTTCAGACTCGCACAGCTTCTGGCCATGGAGAATAGGAAGAGAAGCCACAATATTTGACACTAAACTAACATATGAAGCGATAATAAAGGCCATCAGGACAGGCAAAGGACTCACAGGAACAATAGAAGTAGATCCTGCATACGGAAAATACCATTACGACGGTCACAGAAACTGCGGAGTATGCATGACACCAATAGAAAGCCTAAAAACAGGAAATAGATGCCCAAAGTGCGGGAGCCTACTGACCATAGGGGTAGAACACAGAGTAGAAGAACTAGCAGACAGGCCAGAAGGTTATCTACCGCCAAACGCGAAGAAATTCTACAGGCTCATGCCACTGAGCGAACTGATACAGCACATAATAGGCAAAGGGATAGCAACAAAGAAAGTGTGGGAAGAATACTATAATCTCATGAAGATCGGAAATGAACTGGAAATACTGCTGAATAAGAGCAGAGAAGAACTTATGAAAGCAACAACAGAGAAGATCACCAACGCAATAATAAAAAACCGTGAAGGCAAAATAAAAGTAAGACCGGGATTTGACGGGGTATATGGCGTACCAGTTTTTTCAGAAAAAGAAAGAGAATACTCAGGGGAACAGAAAAGATTAGGAACAGGTGCGATACCAAAAGAAAAATTCCAGCCAGATAAAAAAAGAAATAAAAAACAGAAAGACAAATCACAAAAAGGACTCTTAGATTTCTAATAAGAAACAGGATCAATTTAAAAAAAGAAAAACCTGTCCTGGGGAGCAGGTCTTCAATAAAAAAATAAGGTAATTATTTTCTTCTCTTAGTTGTTTTTCTCTTGACAGTCTTCTTCGTAGCCTTTTTCTTGACTGCTTTCTTCTTCGTAGACTTCTTCTTCACTGCCTTCTTCTTTGTAGCCTTTTTCTTGACTGCTTTCTTCTTCGTAGACTTCTTCTTCACTGCCTTCTTCTTCGTAGCCTTTTTCTTGACTGCTTTCTTCTTCGTAGACTTCTTCTTCACTGCCTTCTTCTTTGTAGCCTTCTTCTTAACAGGCTTCTTTTTCTTTGCCACCTTTTTCTTGACAGGCTTCTTCTTAACAGCCTTCTTCTTGGCGGGTTTCTTTTTTCTAACAACTTTTTTCTTCTTAACTGCCAAACCGCTCACCTCGTTTGGATTAATACGCGTTATCGCGTATCAACTAGTA
>JALWQS010000009.1:7181-9474 GCA_027083015.1 Candidatus Woesearchaeota archaeon | reverse complement strand
AATTTACCTTGTATTTCTTCATCTTCTTCTATTTTCTCAAGGAGATAATCCTTCCCTCTGAGTTCTTCCTCTTCAATGTCTGCCTCCTCATCTTTATCAGCCTGGTCTAAATAATCTTTCATTTCTTCTAAATCTAGTTCTCCATCATCCTCTTCCAGGAATGCTATAAATATCCATTACATTGTTAAATAGCAGTGCTATTTAATGACAGAAGAAATTAAAATATTTAATTTGTGTTATCTTTAATTTCTTACCCTTCTCATCAATTTCTCCTTCCCCCTCATCATTCAAATCTATTCCCTCCCCTTCATCTTTTTCTCCTTCTGGCTCTTTAAAGTTCTTATTTGTAGTTTTATCCAATTGTAACTATTTAGTTCTCATGTTTATGACTTAATGTAATCTCTGGAGACTGAATAAGCTTCTGTAATTTCTTAATTAAATTTTTATTTGATTCTTCAGTGAAATAATTAATTTGTCCCCAAATAGATTGCATAGACATTCCCTTCACTCTAATTCTCTTCTAAATATTATAAAGCTTATAACTCACAGAATTCTCTGAGGTGGTTGAAATGTACAGTTATAAAAAAGAGATAAAAAGCGGATTTGAAGATGCGCTTGTAAAGGTTAAAGAAGACCTAAAAAAAGAAGGTTTCGGAATATTAACAGAAATTGATGTTAAGATGACACTAAAGAAAAAACTTGGTGTTGAGTGGGATAAATATGTCATTCTTGGAGCATGCAATCCGCCATTCTCATATAAAGCTTTAAAAGCAGAAAAAGAAATAGGATTGATGCTACCATGTAATGTTGTTGTATATGAAGATGACGGGAAAACATTTGTATCCGCAATATTGCCAACTGTCGCTATGGGGATGATAGACAACTCTGAACTACAGGTTGTTTCAAATCATATTGAAGAAAAACTAAAAAAAGTTATTGATAATGCTTGCATTCAATAAAGAGCAAATAAAGAAGCTATACAGAAAAAGAGCGAAAAAATGATATCTCTATAAATCTGTACTATATTCTGTGATTAAGAGAAAATGGTTTAGAAAACAATCAGTAAAAGGAACTTAATCTCGGAAAAACGAATAGTAGTAATAGGAGATTGCGTGTGGTATCGGAAGATGTTTACATAAACTTGATTGAGAAAAAAGTTAACTCAATAAAAGGGGTAAGGAGTGCATGATATCCATGTATGGGGTCTTGACAGGTAACTTAATGTCCTCACTATCTACATATTTGTTTCATATAAGATCACAATGAAAAAGCTCAGAAAATTAACACAAAGTCAAAAACAAATTTACATGATGGACATTCATTGAGCGATGGTGGAGACAGAAGAAGAGCAAGAAGCCTGCGAATGTACTAAGTGCTAATCTCTGCAAGTATTCTAATAAATATAGATGAGAGTTAGCGTCAATCGATATCAACGGCAAACTTAACAACATCAGGATTGCAACTACCGGGGTTATCCTTACACCAGGATTCACACTTCAGAGCCATTTCCTTTTTCTTGTAGGCAAGCTTACAGATATCACACATATAATAAGTCTTATTATCTTTTTGTTTTTCAGATACCACTTTAAAAACCTCCTTGATAACCACATTTCTTTGTTGAAAATCTCGCTAGATATCTGCGCGGGGTTTAATACATAAAAATCTAAGGTTTTAATATTTTTCAATCCTAAAAAATGGTCGATCATAAGGTTAAGCTAATAATTAACTGGCCAGTCTTCGTTATTCAGATCAAAGGCCTGAAATGTTCCTTGGCAGGAGGCAGACCCATAAGCTTCAGTAGAGTAGGAGTAATCTGAGCAATACTGCTCGTGCTACTAACATTCAATCGCTTGTTGCCGTTAGCCAAAAGGATCATCGGAACCTTATTCAAGGTATGGGAAGTCCGGTGCTTGCCGATCATCTCTTCAGCATTACCATGATCAGCAGTGATGATCACATTATAACCTTTATAACGAGCAGTATAGACCACCTTTTCCAACTGTTCATCAACAGCTTCAATAGCGCGTATAGTAGGTTTTAACATACCCGTATGACCAACCATGTCAGAATTGGCGAAATTCATGACCATAAAATCGTGCTTAGCCTTAGTCAAGATCCTGACAGCTTCCTTAGCGATCAAAGGAGCACTCATCTCAGGCTGAAGGTCATAAGTTTCAACATGAGGAGAAGGTATGATCTTACGATCCTCGCCTTTCCAGGGACCTTCCTTACCACCATTAAAGAAATAAGTCACATGCGCAAACTTTTCAGTCTCAGCAAGACGAAACTGTCT
>JALWQS010000009.1:0-7171 GCA_027083015.1 Candidatus Woesearchaeota archaeon | reverse complement strand
AAAGGATCTCACCCATAGTGTTATGAGGGATTTCCGGAGGAAAAGCCACAGGAGCTCTTATGTTCTTGTCATATTGGGTCAAACACACAAAATTAAGACGCAACACTTTCTTACGACGAAACTTCTTAAACTTACCCTGAACAAATGCTCTGGTCAGTTCTCTAGCACGATCCTCACGAAAATTAAAGAAGATTATAGAATCACCCTCTTTGACCCAACCTTCTTTTACAGAACCATAATGGATGATGCTGGGTTTAACAAACTCATCAGTCTCGCCCCGAGCATAAGCATCAGACAAAGCCTCTTTCCAAGTATGATAATGACGTCCATCATTGTTGACCATAGCAGCGTAAGCCTTGTGCTCACGGTTCCAACGATTATCGCGGTCCATAGCATAAAACCTGCCCATCAAAGTAGCGATCCTGCCAAACTTAAGCCTGTCAAGTCTTCGCTCTAAAGCTCTAAGATACTTAGCAGCAGATTTAGGAGGAGTATCACGACCATCAAGGATACAATGAACATAAACCCTCTTCACATCATGCTTCTTAGCCATGTCCAATAAAGCAAAAAGATGATTAATGTGAGAATGAACGCCGCCATCACTCAACAACCCAAGCAGGTGAAGAGAAGACCCATTCTTCTTAGCATGATGGAACGCTTCTATTATGATCCTATTAGAACGAAAACTACCATCCTTGATAGCATTGTTGATCTTAAGAAGTTCCTGAGGAATCATCCTGCCAGCACCAAGATGCGTATGGCCCACTTCAGAATTGCCCATATAACCGCGAGGCAGACCAACATACCTTTGAGAAGCATGCAGCGCAGTATGAGGGTTCTCTTTCCAGAACCGGTCAAAGTTAGGCTTATGAGCCATAGCCACAGCATTGTATCTTTTGCTCCTTCTCACTCCCCAACCGTCGAGAATGATAAGCAACGCTTTTTCTTTCGGTTTCATAGTATCCCTTCTTTTCAATCTCAAACTGATAATGTTTTTTTATAATAATCTTTCTGAAATTCTGTGATCATACTTCCGATAAACCATATCTTATCATATATCATGAAGCAGGATGAAGCTTAAGCTCATTAGCGACCCTCTTAGCATCATTAGAGGCGATAGCAAACCCTAAACCTTCAATTCCCGAACCGGTATATTTCATCGTCAATATACCAACGATCTTACCGTCCTTATCTATCAAAGGTCCGCCTGAATTTCCAGGATTGATAGCGACATCAGTCTGGATATAGGGAATATCAGGATTATCATCAATATACCTTCTCTTACTGCTTATGATACCCTGAGTGACAGAGGCTTCAAGACCTACAGGATTACCGATAGCTATGACGGGCTGACCAACATAAAGCTTATCAGAATCAGCCCAGTAAAAAGGCACGAACTTATCATCAGTTTTCATCTTCAAAAGAGCAAGATCCCAGGTTGTATTCTTACCAACCATATCAGCTTGGTACTTATTATCATCAACATTAACAACAATATTCCGAAGCTCATCAACAACATGATAATTAGTAAGAACAAAACCATCCCTGCTGATGATCGCTCCTGAACCATCACTCTGAAAGACGCCAGAGCTATCAACATAACCGATAGTTACAACTGAGTGCATAGCTTTAGGCGCGATCTTAGAGAAATCAACCTGTTCACTCTTAAAAGTATCAAGATCCTTGGAAAGCTGATCCAGCTTAGCAGAACTCTGAGAACTAATATCCTGGATGGAACTTGCTAAGGTAGCATCCCGTTCTTTAGATGCAGAATCAGCATTAGCGATCGTGGAACGCAAAGCCTTATCCTCATCACGAGACTCTTTCCTGAGCTTTTCCAGTTCAGCGAGCCAATCTTTTTCAGAGTTGCTGATCCTGTCCGTCAAGACAGCATTCTGGTTGATGAGATCATTTCTTAAAGCTTCAATACTAGCATCGCTTCTGGCAGACTCAGCATTCAAGGACTTATGAAAATCGTAACTGAAATAGATAGCGACAGCAACAAAAAGAACTATGATAAGGATATTCAGGAAAAGAAGATGCTTAAGCTCAAAACTGAGCTTTCTCGTCGAAGGTCGCGAGCCTTTATGAGAGATATGCTCTTGGATCTCAAGATCATCATAACCGGCTTTTTTAAGAGCAGCAACTATCTGCTCTTCAGTAACTCCGATGCTTCTCTGCGTCTTGATATAATCAAGAAGTTCTTGCTTAGGCATTCTGGAACGATCACCATAACCTATTCATACGAGCCTTATCTCCCAAATGTTCCTCAATCCTCATCAACTGATTATACTTAGCGAGCCGTTCACCACGACAAGGAGCGCCGGACTTAATCTGACCAACACCCAAAGCTACAGTAAGATCAGCGATAAAGGAGTCAGGAGTCTCACCAGAACGATGACTGACCATCACTTTCCAACCATGATCCAAAGCTATTTTAGCAGCCTTCTTAGCCTCAGTAAGACTGCCGATCTGGTTAACCTTCAAAAGCAAAGCGTCACATAACTTTCTGTCCAGGGCGATCTTTATCCTTTCGGGATTAGTCACGAGAAGATCATCACCGACAACCTGAATCTTCCTATGCTTAGCGTATTCAGTAAGGTCAGGCCAGGAATCAAAATCATCCTGATCAAAAGGATCCTCAACAGAAAAAACAGGGTAATTCTCAATAATCTTCTCATACAATAAAGTAAGTTTCTGAGGGCTCATCCATTTACCATCAACAAAGTACTTGCCTGTCTTCTTATTAAAAAATTCTGAAGCAGCGGCATCAATAGCAATCTTACACATACCATCATAACCTGATTTCTCAATAGCTTTAGTAAGAATCCTCAAAGCTTCCTCAACCTTTTTGATATTAGGAGCAAAACCGCCCTCATCACCGACATTAGTAGAATCCTTGCCCCACTTCTTCTTGATAAGAGATTTCAGCTCATGATAGATCTCAGAACCCATCCTCAAAGAATCAGCAAAAGTCCTCCCTCTGGGACAGACCATAAACTCCTGAAACTGAAGCGGATTATCAGCATGTTTACCTCCATTTATGACATTCATACAAGGAACAGGCAAGAGTCTCTTCGTACCTAAAACTTCAAATAATTCTTTGCCACGGGTAGTAGCAGCCAGACGAGCATTAGCAAGACTAACACCTAAGATCGCATTAGCACCAAGGACAGATTTGTTAGCCGTACCATCAAGATCGATCATAGCCTTATCAACAACAGATTGTTTACGAGAATCCAAGCCCTGAACAGCTTTGAAAATCTTGTAATTAACATTATTGACAGCTCGCAGAACACCCTTACCTCCATAGCGGATACCGCCATCTCTCAATTCTAAAGCCTCATGAATGCCTGTACTGGCTCCTGAAGGTACAGCTGCCCTAGCACGATGAGTCTTAGTAAAGATATCGACCTCGATCGTAGGGTTGCCCCTGCTGTCAAGGATTTCACGAGCATGCACTTTACGGATCTTATAATCAGTCTTCAAATTCCACACCTCTTTTTTGAACTTTTTCTGAACTCTTACAACCAATTATTATCATAAACTGAACTCTATTGAAAAACACTCGGCTGAAAAGTCTTAACTACTTATAAATCCAAACCAGTTTCATTTATAATAATTTCGTTCTTAAGACCTTATGATCGCTTAAGTGAGGCTAATTATGGTTAAAGAATGGTCAGGCATATGAATTGTGGCTAAAAGCATTTTCTTAAGGATGTTAAGATAGTCTTCTGACAAACCAGTCTTTAGATAAACAGTCTGTTCAGGCTTTTTAAATCAGGGACTCTTCCAGCTAAAAAAATAAAAATACTGGATAAACACGCTAAGGTATGATAAAAAAAGCAGGAAAATCCGGGGAGTCAAGAGAATCAGAGAAATTCGGATCTTCAGCAATACATAATCAGGATGTACTTATGTATGTGTCTATGTATGTGTCTTTAGCTGGCATCTTACTTTTCCTATTAGCCATAACATTAGGAGTTGCTTCACAGTTCTCCTCACAACATATTACTGATGATGCGTATATGTGGGTAAGGTATGCAGATAATGTTGTAGAGCACCGGGGAATAGCATGGAACAAAGGAGTGCACACCTACGGACTGACATCTCTGCTCTACCTCGCAATTACAGTCATCATAAGACTGTTCACAGAAAAAGCACCTTTGATATGTAACCTTTCAAGCACAATATCAGGCATCATATTCTTAGGATTGATGATGTTCTTCGTAACGAAATTCTTTTCAAAAAATACAAGGCTTCTGATTATGTCATTTTTGCTATTCGCATTCACGATCAATTATGCCGAGAGCTTTATCCATATGGTAAGCGGGATGGATACTATGTTTGCTATGGCCTTCCTGATGCTATACCTGATACTAGCGTCATGGTTCGAGAAAAAACAGACAACTAACACTCTCTTAACAACAGGGGTAGTCGGAGGAATAGCTTATTATGTAAGACCTGACCTTATGATATTTACAGTAGGGATGCCAGGGATAAGCATAGTACTGAACTATCTGAGAAAAGATAAAAAATCAAGGAAAAAACTAAGATCCTATCTTCTCCTGTTAGCAACGACAATAGTCACTTTTTCTATAGAACTCGTCATAGCATCACTTTATTTCGGAACACCGTTCCCCTTACCCTTTTACGCAAAGGTCGTAGGACTTTACGGGCCTACAATAATAGCAGCTTACAAAGGCATAGGGCCAACACAACTCCTCTTATTCCTGAAGCATTACTGGTTCGTCATAGCATTACCTATCCTCTGGGTGCTGGTCGATACGAAAAAGTGGTGGCAAACATCATCAGATACATTCAAAAGCAGCATGGTCGCAGCAGCAGTGTTCATGACATACTATTCAACATCTGTGCTCCAGATAATGTTCCACCGACAAAGATTCTATTACCCTCTGGTCTCAGTGCTGTTCTTCTTAGCAGCCTTCTCAATCAGAGGGCTTATAGCCTGGTCAGCAAGAGACAAAACAAGAAAAGAACGCGAAAAAATCAAGAAGGTAATCCTTTGGATAAGCATCCTACTGACAATAACTGCCCTTTTTTTCGTCTATAAGATGGGAGTGATATTCAGGAACAATCTGGAGGCGGGATTAGTGGGAGATTTTGATATATGGAAAGAATATGAAACAAATCCCTTGCCAAGAGAAGTATGGTTTGCTCTGGACAATTTCAGCCGATTACCTGATGATCTGATAATAGGCTCTACAGAAGTCGGAATGTTAGGAGCGATGAATCCTGAAAAGAAAATCATAGACCTGGCAGGGCTGCAAGAGACAGACATAGCGATGAAAAGGATATCAGTCCTGGACACGATCAAAAAGTATAAGATAGACCTGGTCTACCTTCCACACCACCATTACAAAGAAAACCTAAAAATAATCCTGTCAGATAAAGAATTTTTAGAAACATATACCATAATACCTCAGGAAAAACTTGGTCCGGTCCTGTTAGCTATTGCAGTAAGAAAAGACAGTAAATATTATGGAGATATCATGAACATAGTCAATAAGGAATCACCCTGGATATTAGTAACGTCAGATAGCAATGAGTATCTGGTTTCACAAGCACTCGAGGAATAAACGATAAACAATAAAAACAACCAAACAGTGTCAGTGAGAACGCCGCGAAACAACCAAGAAAAAGTAAATATGAACATCAAACAGCGATAAAAACGAAATAATTAAAAATCCAGAAGCTAATGATTATCAGATGGCTTTTAAGACACTTCTTTTCGGAACAGCAGGAACTCCTATCAGCTGTAAAGACCGTTCAAGCCTTTCAGGAGTAAAAAAAGTAGCAGAACTAGGTCTGAGTTGTATGGAACTGGAGTTTGTCAGAGGAGTGCGTATGACGCCGGAACTGGCAGAAGAAGTAGGAAAGATAGCCAAAGAAGAACAAGTAGTGCTTACAGCACACGGACCTTACTATATAAACCTAAACTCACTTGAAAAAGAAAAAGAAAAAGCAAGCATAAAAAGGATACTTGATACGGCAAGGATAGCGGATAAAGCAGGAGCCTACTCAATAACATTCCATCCAGCATACTATCTTAAGATGGATCCTGAGAAGGTTTATCAAAAAGTCAGGAAAGAGATGAAGAGTATAATTGAAACACTAAAACAACAAGACATAAAACTCTGGGTACGACCAGAAACCACAGGCAAAGCCACACAGTTCGGCTCATACCAAGAACTAATCAGGTTATCACAAGAGATAGATCAGGTCATGCCATGCATAGACTTTGCACACCTGCATGCCAGAACACAAAAGCTCAACACCTATGATGAATTCCACAAGGTGCTAAGCGATATCGAGAAAGGGCTGGGAAAAAAAGCCATTAATAATATGCACATCCATATGTCAGGCATAAACTATACAGCCAAAGGAGAGAGAAACCATCTGGTCCTGAAAGAATCAGACATGAACTATAAAGATCTTTTGAGAGTGTTGAAGGAATTTGATGCTAAAGGAGTCGTCATTTCAGAAAGTCCTAATATAGAAACCGATGCGCTGTTGATGAAAAGATATTATGAGTCATTAAGGAATTAAAGCAAAAGACTGATTAGACTTATGAAAAAGAATCTAGGCACTCGTGTTAGTAAGCTGGTAATTACAAATATGTTGAAGTTCATCTTATAAACACCTGCAGCCCAGCATATGCTACTATAAGGTATTGGCGAAAAAGCTCCGATAACTATACCCCAAACACCATATTTTTTGAATAATTCTTCACCTTTTACAAGATGTTTTTTTCCAAACCACTCTTCAAATCGCTCCGATCCCAACTTGTAGCCTATCAGGTAACCTGTTATTCCTGCAACCACGCTTGCAAGGCCTGCAATCAGAATAACTGTCCATACAGAGGCTCCCCCTATGGTTGAACCAAGAACTAAAATGTCGGGGCTTATGGGTTGTATCAAAGTGTCAAGTGCCCAGACAGAAAAGAACAGGCCAATAAAACCATAGGTTAGCAGGAGGTTTCCAAAGAAATCTTTGATTGTTGTATGGAATATTATAACTCCAATGAAAATCATCAAAACTGCTACTAGAGTGCTGTAGAATCCTGTTCTGCTTTTCATCTTCGTCCTATATATCTTTTTCCTTGTATTGTTATGCTTATTGGTTTCCTTAAAATATAAAGGAGAAAAAA
>JALWQS010000008.1 GCA_027083015.1 Candidatus Woesearchaeota archaeon | reverse complement strand
ATCCTGGCACTTTGCCACGGATGGCCCGGAGTAGCATACTTTTTCCGATGTTTTTTTGGATCTCCCATCGTTTAACACTCATAAACCAATACTTTCTTTAGATTATCACTTTCCCTTCTTAGCGCCTTTTCTACGCTGAACGCCAAGAGAAGCTTTTCCCTTCTTTTTTCTGAAATTTGATTTTGTCTTCTGACCGCGAACAGGAAGTCCGACAGCATGTCTTGTGCCTTTATAGGACTTAATCTTCCTCATAGTCTTGATATCATTCTCCTTAACAAACCTTAAATCAGCACCTAAAAGATGAAGATCCTTACCAGTTTCCATATCTTTTCTTCTATTGATCATCCATTCAGGAATCCCATTACCTAAAGGGTCTTTAAGGACAGTATCAAGCTTAGATACTTCTGAATCTGAAAGTTGACCAGTCTTCTTATCATGATCAACACCAGCCACATAACAAACAGCATTCGCCAGCATAAAAGAAACTCCTTTAATCTTATTTAGAGCATGAGAAATCTTCTTAGAACCGTCTAAATCAGTATTTGCGATTCTTACAATGTGTTTGTAATTTTTATTGGATTCTTCCATTTTACAACCTTAAATAAAACCCTAATTCATCCAAAAAGTCCTAAGAACGCCAGTTTAAAGCAATGATCGCTTTAAAGCCCTATATGCGCTCCTAAAACCTATGAACTCGGGCTTGTCAATGACAATTCTGGATTTTCTCCTATATATAAAGATTGCTAATATCATTATGCCTATGGTTAATAACCTTGTTATAATAACATAATATCACCTATATCAACAAATCTGTATCAACAAGAATCAGGCAAACAAAAAAGGGCGGCCGGCGGGATTTGAACCCGCCCGAGCAGATCCACAGTCTGCTATGCTGCCAGGCTACATTACGGCCGCCATAGATAAGTTTGCGGATTAAAGAATCTCTTATAAAAGTTTTGATTCAAACTAATCAAACATCAAGAGTATCAACAGAAGACTTATGCTCCTCAACCAAGTCCTTGATTTTATAGATAGTATAAGGTGCTGCAAAGGTCAAAAAATAGATCATACTGGCTATCAAAGGATTGTGAGAATTGCTGTTCTGGATCACGGAATTAAACTTATTCGCCACAGAAGTTATCAGATAAACAGTTACCAAAGCAACAGCTGGAATAAAAGCTCCAGCAAGAATATGATGCTTGACATCAATATGCTCAATATCCTTAATTATGACCTTAAACACCAGACCAAAAACTGAACCAACAACCGCTAATATAATATAGACCTGAAAGGAAGTGAGCATCATAAGAAAAGGGATGAGAGCAACGGCCAGAATAAAATTTGCGATAACAGCAATAACAAGTCCGACCCAATAAAGGATAGGATGAACACCTTTGAAGAAATGCTCGTGCTTTATCTGTTTTTCCTCAGAGTATAGAATATCAAGAGTCTTATTGATCTCCTCTTCGGTCCAACCTTTCTCACGAAGACGCTGGTGTAAGGGTTTAGGCATAGAAAAACAGCAGGTCAATAGATTAATAAAACTTTCTTAAAAAAAGAACAACCATACGATAATAAATGCAATACAAAAGAGTTAATAACTAAGAAAGAATCACTCTTCCTCAGGCTCAAGAATCTTAGCGATATGAAAGACAAACTCCTTAAGATCCTTATACCACTCAGTCACAGTATCAATATCAACCTTTACGATCTCATCCTCAAAAACAACAGTCATAGTAACATGCCGACGAAACTCGCTTTCGCGAGAAAAAGGAGCTTTTGAAAGCTTTCTTAGCTTCATAAAAAAATCAGCATATTTTACTATAAGCTCATCTTCGGGATACTGAGCCTTGATAAGATTAGCTTTAGGAATAGGAGCTGAAGGAAGCTCATCAATCTTACCCTTCTCTTTCAAATGTTCAAGAAGACCTGAAAACAAAAAATCCAGACAGTTCATCAAACGCTCAATAACATGCTTAAGAACATCACAAGTCCGCGTATACTTCAAGCTGACGAAAATCAAGTGATCAGCGCGTTTTAGTTCCTCTCTGGCATCATATAGGAAATCATTCATTTGAATACTCTCTCCAGAAGGCGTTTTGATTTAAAAATGTATCCTTTTAACTCCTCAACACCCAACAATTTAAGATTGTAATTATCAAGACATATAATAAACTTTTCATCACGGGAGAACTCAACAGCAGCATCCTTATGATCAATGATAAGAGAATAAACCTCTTTGATAAGAGAAAGACTTTCAGAATCAAGAAAAGAACCTGTAGCAGAAAGAAGGTCAAAAAAATTACCAGAGGGATCTACAGAACCATCTTCAGAAACAAGAATCGCTTCAAGAACCTTCACATGAGCAACATGTATATTCTCAAGTATAGCAAGAAGAAGCTTAGGTTCCTTTACTAAAGGAAAAGTATGGTTAAGGAGGTAATCGGCAACATCCAAAGACTTCAAAGCAGCAAGTTTCAGATCTTCAAAAGCACGCATACAAAAAATATGAATGAAGAAGTATAAAAAACTAATGAAATAAGAAAGAAAAGTAAAATAGCGAACAAAAAAACAGGTAATCATTCCTGAAGAGACATTATAGCCTCTGCAAGATCTCCTTTATGCTTCTCAATAGCCTCACGTGCTTTCTCTTCAGAGACATTAGCCTGTTCCATAACAGTCTTTACATCATCCTCAGAGATATCCACTGAAACAGAAAGTTCACGCTCATGAATATTACCAGTTATCTGGATCGTATCCTGACCCATCATATTAACCTTAGCAACCTGAGGTTCGGTAATCACAAGTTCCTTATCAGGAGTGCGGATAATAACTTCAGTAGCAGGAATTTCAACCTGAGACATACCCATCTTACGCATGAGCTGCTGCATTTTTCTAGGATTCATTCCGGGAAACATCTTAACTCACAGACCCATAAGCTCTTATCTATCAACTCTTAATTGATCTCATCTTAGGAAAGGCCTAACCAAGCATAACCCTGAAGATGTAAAAGAATGATCAAAACCATAACAATAATGGCCATGATAATAACATGACCGGGCTTAAACTCAATATTAGAGCTATAATCATCAAAATATCTTGTAAGCCCTCCCATACCAGAAGGCAGGTTAATCTTATTGTTTCTTGCCATAACAGCAAGGAGAGAGAAGCCATATTTAAAGGTTTGGTCTGAACAAGCCAGCCAGAAATAATATAAGGAAGCAATGAAAACCGCGTTCTGTAGGGTGTGGATCTGACAACCGGAATGAGAAGATCAAGAATTCTCATGCTGAGGAAAGTCCGCCCACTTTTGCGGTTGCTGTCGGAAGGCAGGACCAGAAATGGTCGGCAACAGCTAAGAAACGAGACCACCTAAGGGCAGGATGATGGGTGCGAAGTCATGGGCGACCATGATGAGATAACCCCCGGACAATCCCAAAGGAACGGATGAAACGGCTAGCCCCAACCTGTGCAAGTCAAAAGACGCTAAGTATAATGTCAAAACAGCCGATCGTCACATAAGATGTGATATGCGGCTGACAGAAGGCGGCTTAACCACACCCGACATCTTTCTCTAAGAAAAAGACCCATAAAACAAGAACAAAAAACTAATCCTTATGAAAAATCAGGATATTGAACTTTTCCTTTCCCTGAAAAACCTCAAAATTAGCCTTAAGAACAAAGTTATATCTCTGAGCAAGAGCAAGAAGCTTAGGATAATTTTTACCGAGAACAACAATCTTACCCTCAGGTTTCAATATAAAATCCGCCGTGTAAAAAAATTCCTGAAAAGACTTCTCAAGAGAAGCGCGAGTAAAATGAACGCTGGGCCTGGGAGGATTGGTAGCGATACAATCAACAGAACCCTTATCAAACTTCGTATCCATCCATTCAACCTCAAGACGAGAAAAAGTAAGCATCTTATTAAGACCAACAACCTTAGCATTCTTCTCGGCAGCTCTTACATGACGCTGTTGCGAATCAAAACAATTGATAGTTGTGGAATTATCAGAAGAAAAGTTGTCATGATGCGCAAAAAAGCCATCAAAATCAAAACCTTCAAACTGAGGAAACCTATGAAAAGCAAAACGGTCCTTATCATAAAAACGGATAGGCTTCTTAGAGGCGTGAAAAGCAGCTTCTATGCAGACAGTACCAGATTGCGAGAAAGGATCCAAAAAATTCATACCAGACTTAAAACCTGCCAAGCGAACAAGAGAATAAGCAAGAGTTCCCTTGATAGAGTCAGACTGACAAAAAAGTCGATAATTCCGCTTACTAAGATCAAAACCAGCAAAGTCAACACCAAAATAAAACTGTTTCTCAAAAACATATATAAAAAAAGTCACGTCGGGATTCTCTAAATCCACAGAAGCCTTATACTTATCATGGATAATAGCGCCAACCTCACGTTCTGATTCCATCGTATCAATATTATCATTATTCACGATCCAAGAACGAACCGCAAAAGTCTTCTCCTTAAGATAATCACCAAGATCATATTCAGAGACCGGCTCGAAAACATCCTCCAGGTCAGAGATCTCAAAATTCATAAAAAGATGAAGAACACGCATGGCTGACTGAGAACGATAACAAAGAGACGCAAAATCCTCAAACTTATCAGTCTCAAACAGAGCAACAGAACTGTTCATAGCACAATCAGAACCAATAAGCTCCTTCACTTCCTTAGCAGAAACTGCTTCCAAACCCGGATGAGTAATAACCAAACCTTTCATCTTAGAGACCATAAAACAAATCAGAGACTAAGCCTGACCAATAACAGGACAAAATAAATCATATTAAGAGATAATGATCATTCATTAATAATCTTTGTGGCGTCCGTAAGCACATCACCAGGATCGAGCTTCATTATACGAACACCCTGAGTAGCACGACCAATAACTGAAATATCCTTAACCCGAGTACGGATTATTATACCCTTCTTCGTAATAAGCATTAGCTCATCATCAACATCAACAGCGCGGACCGCCACCACCTTACCGTTCCTCTCAGAACAGATAATATTCTTCACACCAACACCACCACGCTTGATAAGTCGATATTCAGATATCAAAGTTCTCTTACCATAACCATTCTCAGTTGCAGTCAACAAAGTCTTCTCATCATCACCAAAAACCATACCAACAACCTCATCACTGCCTTTCAACGATATGCCGCGAACACCGGCAGCTGAACGACCCATAGGCCTTATATCTCTTTCAGAGAAACGGATAGCCATGCCATCACGAGTAGCGATTATAAGATTAAAAGAACCATCAGTCAGGGAAACAGCCACTAACTCATCATCAGCATTTAACGTTATAGCACGGATACCTCCACGCCTAGGCCTAGAGAACTGTTCCAAAGAAGTCTTTTTGATCACACCACGCTTAGTACACATAACAACAAAATGCTGATCATCAAACTCACGAACAGGAACAAAAGCCGAAATCCTATCATCAGGACTCAAACGCAGAAGATTAACAATGGCCTTACCTCTTGACTGACGAGAACCTTCAGGAATATCATAAACCTTCAACCAATGTACGTTCCCGCTCTTAGTGAAAAAAAGAACATTAGAATGAGTAGAAGCGACAAAGAGATGCTCAACAAAATCCTCATCCTTAGTAGAAGCAGCTTTCACGCCACGACCACCACGACCCTGACTACGATAAGTATCCACAGAGAGCCTTTTGATATAACCGGCACGAGTTATCGTCACGACCATATCCTCATCTTCAATAAGGTCCTCCATAGAAAGATCCTCCCCTATCTCATGAGAAATCTCAGTACGACGATCATCACCAAACTTTTCTTTTACGTCCAGAAGCTCAGACTTTATTATATCATTGACTTTCTCTTCAGAATCCAATATAGATTTCAACTCAGCAATAAGCTCCAAAAGTTTCTTATGCTCATCACGGATCTTGAACTGCTCAAGAGAAGCCAGTTTCTGCAGCTTCATGTCAAGAATCGCCTTAGACTGCTTCTCAGAAAGCCTGTAATCAGACATAAGAGTGTTACGTGCAGATTCAATATTCTCAGAAGCCTTGATCTTCTGTATAACAGCGTCAATATCATCAAGAGCTATTATCAGACCTTCAAGAATATGAGCTCTGTCCTCAGCCTTATCAAGCTCAAACTTAGTACGCCGCTTAACAACCTCTCTACGATGCTCAACAAAATGCCATAACATGTCTTTTAAAGTAAGAACAGTAGGCTGATTATCAACTAAGCCCAAAAAGATTATACCAAAGGTCGTCTGAAGACGAGTGTGCTTAAACAACTGATTAAGGACCACATCAGAAGTAGCTTCGGTCTTCAACTCAATAACGATACGCATACCATCCCTATCAGACTCATCACGGATATCATGGATTCCGGTAACACTCTTACTCCTCACAAGATCAGCAATCTCCTCTATAAGAGAGGACTTATTAACCTGATAAGGAATCTCATTTATGATTATAGCTTCACGATTCTTGATAGTCTCGATAACAGTCCTAGCACGAACCTTAACTTTACCACGACCAGAAGTAAAAGCTTTCTTAATACCAGAAGTGCCCATGATGATAGCACCAGTAGGAAAATCAGGACCTTTGATGAACTGCATCAAAGACTCAGGAGTAGATTCAGGATTATCTATGAGATGAACAGCAGCATCAACAACCTCCGACATGTTATGAGGAGGAATATTAGTAGCCATACCAACGGCAATGCCTGAAGAACCATTCACCAAAAGATTAGGAATTTTTGAAGGAAGAACAACAGGCTCTTTAAGCTCACCATCAAAGTTCGGACGGAAATCAACAGTATCCTTATCAAGATCCTCTAAAAGAGACTCTGCGACCTTAGAAAGACGAGCTTCAGTATACCTCATAGCAGCAGCAGAATCACCGTCGATACTACCAAAATTTCCCTGACCCTGAATAAGAGGATAACGCAAAGAAAAATCCTGAGCCATACGAACAAGAGTATCATAAGCAGCAGAATCACCATGAGGATGATACTTACCGATGACCTCGCCCACAATCCTAGCAGACTTCTTGAAAGGCTTGTTAGAAAACATGCCCAAACCATGCATAGCAAAAAGAACTCTTCTATGAACTGGCTTAAGACCATCACGAACATCAGGCAAAGCCCTGCTTATTATGACGGACATAGAATAATCAAGGTAAGAACGTTTAACCTCTTCCTCAACAATAGTGGGAATAATACGCTCTTCAGATCCATCAATAGGGTTCTCTTGATTCTCTGCATCAGTTCCAGTATTGTCATCAGTCATTTTAAACCAATCATTAAGTAAAAAATATCTCAGAAACAAATCAAAAGAAAAACCACCCCTTTATAAATTTATCCTTTTGAAAAATGGCGTTATACGGTCTGAGAACTAAGAATTCGCCAATTTTAGAATGCGCAAAACAAGCAGTTTACAGGCTTAAAAACGATCAGATCTCATTCAAAACATGATCTTTAACAGAGAATGAACGACCACAATAAACACACCTTTTCTTCTTACCAGAAAGAATCTTAGTAGTGGAATGATACTTCATCTTATTACCGCAAGAAGGACATTTAACAAGAAAAAAGAATGCCATCTTCAATCACCCTTCTTTGCATCACCCACATTTTTCGATGCAGAGTTCTGGTTTGAATCAGAAGAAACATCAGAAGATCCTTCACTAGCCGCATCAAACTGTCCCGGATATTCCTCAGCAGGTAAAGGTTTATCAGAATCATCAGATCTGTCAGAGTCTTGACTTCCAGAAGAAAGAGAATCTGAAGGTGTGTCATCTTTATCAGCAGTCTTAACTGAAGATTCTGCGTGGGAAGCAGTATCAGAAACATTAGAAGAGACTGAATCATCTGTTTCTTGATCGCTATCAGAATCCAAAGATTCTTGAGAACCGTCTTTATCAGGATCATCCTTAGCAAGACCAGCATCAGAAGTCTTCTGCGTTAAAGAGCCGTTTGTTTTCTTATCCTTACTCTTACCACTACTCTTGGAAACTTCTTCGGGAGACGTTTCAGAGATAAAATCTTCCAATTCCGGATGAAGATCGTGAGTTTTAACAGCATCCTTACCAGCAACCACACCAGCATCTGAACTACCAACAGCAGAATCTTCAGCTAAAAGTTCAGTAGCTATACGCTTAGCTTTTTCAGCTTCAGATTCAGTATCGGCCTGCGCTGAAGAATCTTTATCCTGAGAACCAGAAGAAGAAACAGAGACAGAAGAGATTCCAGAAGAAGAAACAGGAACATCTGCAAGCTTATCCTCGACAGAAGCTCCACCGGAAGAAACCTTATCGACAGGCGCAGCATCAGAATTATCTGCAGGTTTATCATCTGTAGGTTTATCAGCAGCATTGTCAGAAGATGAATTAAGTGTCTGGTCTGCAGATTGTTGAGAAGAATCTGTAGTGGAAGAACCTGCAGTATAAATCTCCAACTCAGGTTTTTTAGCAGGAAAATCTACTGGCGGAAGAGTATCATCAAAAGGTTCCATACCAAGCTCCTCGCGAGCAACCTCATCAGCAATACGCTTAATATCAGATTCTGTGTGAGACTGAAGTTCAGCCTTATCACCTTCAGGGATCTCATTCTCAAAATCATCAACCTTCTTTTGAACAGCAAGCTCAATATCCTTAAAACCTTTGAACAATTCCTTGACAGCCTTATCATCAGGAAGATCAAAATATTCCATAAACTTAGGGGTGACACGCAAAGCATAACTTCTTCCATGACGTTCTTTGGTCACAAAACCAAGCTTTTCCAGTTCAGCAATATGATCATAAGCCTTATTTGTACGAACCTTTATGACATCAGATTGGAGGACCGGTTGTTTCCAAGCAATCACAGCCAAAGTTTCAAGTATCGACTTAGAAAGCTCCGTGTGAGGATTAATGTTCTGAACCAAAGGAAGGAACGCTTCCCTAAGAGTAAGTTTCCAACCATCATCCTCCTCAACAATCATCAAAGGAGAGTCACGAGAATCAAGATCCTCCTTTAGCTGAGCAACAGCCTTCTTGATAGGACGAACATCACGGACATGAAGAAGATCAACCAGCTCTTTCTTGGGAACAGCTTTACCTGCCGCAAAAAGAATCGCTTCAACCCCTTTTTTAATATCAAACTTAAGATCAGATGTATCAACCATTTTTAGTCAAACACCACTTATCATTCTCTTTTTTGACAATACCAGCCTTTTCAAACCTTTCCAATAAAGCAACAACATTAGCCAAAGGAATTCCTGTAGCTTTTGAAACATCCTCTTTAGACATTGGTTCCTTGAGAATAAAATTAAAGAAGTTCCTTACGATAGCATCAGCATTCTTAACAAGAAGTTTTGACTGAGCAGAAAGATCCTTTAACTCAAAAGCATCCTCATGCATCTTCAAAAGAAAATCATTAAGTATGCCGGAAAGGTACCTAGAAGATACAGTCAATTCTTCAGGATCGATGATCTCTACAGAGG
>JALWQS010000007.1 GCA_027083015.1 Candidatus Woesearchaeota archaeon | reverse complement strand
CATCAGGTTCAATGATATAACCACCAGCATTGTTCAGGTTAGAAGGTGCCTCCTCAACAGCCGGTTTTTCGACGAATTCAACAATACGCTTACCCTCAAGACGAACAATACCAAAATGAGTAACATCCTCAACAGGAAAGAGAGCCAAAGAGATCTTAGCGCGAACATTCCGATGCTCAGCCAGCATACGAGTCCAATCAAAATCCGCAAGATTATCACCATTAATAACAACAAAAGTTTCAGTCATACCTTTAGAACATTCACGGATAGCACCACCCGTCCCAAGAGGTTCGTCTTCAACACAATAACGGATACTAACACCTAAGCTTCTACCATCACCAAAATAATCAATGATAGCCTCAGAACGATAACCGACAGAAAGGACAATATCACTAATGCCATGCCTCTTGAAATTCATAATAGCATGTTCTATAATAGGCTTACCCTTGATAGGAAGCAAAGGCTTAGGAACAGTATCGGTCAAAGGCCTCAACCTCGTTCCCAAACCACCAGCAAGTATAATCCCAACAGTCATAAAACCAACCTCTTAATCCATAGCTATATCCAAACCCTTACGTTTCTTACGAACAAGAGCATTTATCCTATCACACTTTGCACCGACACTTATGACAAAAGGAATCTTTAATGATTTCTCTTCAGTACCGGAAAACTCAGCTTCCAAAGTACCAACACCAAACAAAGAACCCTTATAATTGATGCGAATAATATCCTCAATCTTAGCCTGACGAGAAACCTTAAAAAAACCACCATAAGAAAAAACAATATCATCACCATCAATGACCAGACTCTTAGTAGTAAGGGAAGTCGTATCAAGGATAGCTAAGAAAAATATCAGGCCAGCAACACCCGCAACGACCTTAACAACAAGATCAAAAGTTATGTTAATGTCAAAGACAGAATTAATCTCAGAAAGAACGCCCTCAAAAGGGTTCTGACCAAGAATCTCAAAAGCGATAAAGTAAGCAGCTATAACGACCCCAAACATGAAAAGAACCTTAAGAAGATTAGCACCATAAGCCAGAAGGAGATTAGGAGACACAGCTACATGCTCAGAGACAGAATCATCAAGATGCTTGGTAGAGGGTCCAGAAGCAGGAAGTGCAGGTTTCTCAGGAGAGTCTGAAATGACAGGAGAAGAACCAGAACCTTCACTAGAAACATCGGATCCAGAAGCGCCAGGAGAAAAGGAAAAACCAGACTGCTCTAACTCCTCCACAGCTTCAAGCGCCTTCTTATTCTCTTCCGGAATATCACCAACATCATCCATAAAACATCACGTCAATCGATAAAACATCCGCAAACACATCAAAAACAAGACAAAAACAAACTATAAATCAAGAGTTACAGTACCATTCTTCTCATCAATAGACTTTACAAGCTTATTAGAGCTAAAGTATCGTTTAATCTCAGACCAAGACTTCTCTTTCCGCAAAACAGCAAGTTCCTTAAGAAAAGCATCAATCTCCTGATAATGCTCATAGATAAGCTCGCCCTTACGCTGATTCTCAACCTCTGATTTTTCCAAACCCTTAATACGCAAATTCTGCTGATCAATAATCTCCTGCAAAGCATCAGTCTTAGACCTAGACTTAGAAGCCACCTGCTCAAGATGAGAAGATTCTATCCTCTGAGTAAAAACAGAATCAATCGCTGCGTTAAAAGAATCAAAAGGTTTGGAAAGGAAGCCTTCATAACGAGATATAGGAAAAGGAAGGATCTCCTTAACAGCATCATCAGAACCATAAACCACAACAGGAGACAACCCTTTAGAACGAAGATCCATAATAGCCTCAAATAAAGAATCAAGTTCCTTATCAGAAAGAGCAGAAGCCTTAAGGGACTTATCAACACCAGCCATCAAACAAAGCTCTTCAGAAAAAACACCTCCAAGACCAAGATCAATAGCTAAGGCCTTAACCAGATTCTCCTTATCAGACTTTCCGAGAGCAATCTCAAGATCCTGCTTAGAAAGCGACAAGAAATCAAACTCCTTAACAGGAGGAACATAAGGCTTTTTAGGCTTGATAGAACGAACATTCCACTCCTGATATTCAAGAGCAGAGATTATCACATCAGACTCATCAGTAAGTATAATATTGCCCTTAGAAAAAAGTTCAAGCTTCATATGAAACTTTGCAGCTTTAGTCTCAAAATGAAGATCCAGAACACGCTCAAAAGCTATCTGATCAATCTTCCTTAAACGAGCATTCTTCAACTTACGCCTAAGAAAAAGACAAAAATTAGGTGGCTTATCAGGAACCTTAGGTTTAGAAGAAGCAAGATAAACAAGCTTTCCCAGAATAGAACGGAAATAAACCTTGCCCTTATTAGGAATATGAAACTGGATAAT
>JALWQS010000006.1 GCA_027083015.1 Candidatus Woesearchaeota archaeon | reverse complement strand
GTTTTGTTTTCCGGAAGTGAAAAAAGGTTCAAAAACAAGGGATCTGAAAAGCCATAAGCAAAAACTGCAAGATTATCAGGATCATTCCAAAAATCATACGATAAAGGCCGGCAGAAGTTTGGGAGGTGTTGAAATGACCTTTAAGGAATTTTTTCATGATAGACCTAGAAGGCCAAGGACAGACGAACTTAAAAGTCTAGATAGAGTGAGCGCTGAAACAATCAGCAACACTAAAGTAGAGGACATTCTCGGAGAAGATGCAATACTAAGCCAGGATGAGACAGCCGTCGCAGGACCAGACTACGAACCAAGAGAATACTATCGCGGAGGAAAAATAGTCTCAATACCAGAAGACGCTATGCTGCAGGCAAAATTTGTATATTCATGGAATGATGAAGGAACAATAAGAGAGATAGAAGGACCAGAATTTGATCTGGCAAAACTCATAAACGCACCATCAGAAAACGCAGTCTACATACCATGGAGAAGAAAAGTCCCGAAAGCCCGAGGGATGCTGATGGCAGGAAGAACGCTTCCAGGCCAATTCATCAGACCAGAAGAAGCATGGGACCTTGGATGGCTAAGGACCCAAAGAGAAAAAATAGGAAAACAAAGGATGCCGATCACAGGCATAAGACCCCAAACAGACAAACCAGAAACATTCCAATTCATGCTCTACGTCAAAGAGACAAAAGGAGGAAACAGAACACTATACCTCTACGACGCGAACAGCTCAAACGGAAACTCAGCAACATTCCCGATAGCAAGAACAGAAAACAGCAACATAGCAAGCCTAGCAAAAAAACTAGAGCTGATGAAAAAGACACTGACAGGCGAACCAGTCTGGAAGATGTACAGCGAAATGTTCAGAAAAACTTTCTTAAGAACACAAAACCCAAGAAGAAACGTATTCTCAGATCAGGACCTGGAAAGAGCATTAAAAGAAGCAAGCGATTACGCAGCAGCCAACGGAGTCAGATACCCAACAGTCTATCTCGCAGCATTCCTGATGAACTATTTCATCATAGGAGACAGATTAGATATCGGAATACACGACGAGATGGAGCCGGGAACATTTGATCCCGCACTTTTTGACAGATACTCAAGATACCTAAAAAAAGAGTCATCACTAGAAGGAGAAGTGACTATACACACTATCGTAAATGAAAGCCTGATGGATCCGGAAACAGAATACAAGCCAAGACCAAAGAACGAAGCAGGCCAAAGGATCGACGTGCCGGGTTTTAGGATAAGACACATCCCACTGATGCCACTCGACGACATAGACCATCACAGAAGGATAGGATGCGGCGGATTCGTAGAAGGCACACAAAACAGGGAATACGAACTACAGATCATACTGGAATACCTGCCAGGAATGCTGAAATAAGGCAGAGAATAAGAACAATACAAAGCAAACAAAGAAAGCAAACGAATCAGATGGAGGATAAAAATGTCCTATACTAAAGATGATGATAAACCAGAACCTACAAATAAAAAGGAAGAAGAGATAAGGACAGGAGAAACCAAAGCAGAGGAAACCAAAACACATGAACAGTTCTGGTCAGTAAACGCAGTTCCTCACAGCCTAAGAACAGAACAGGCAGTGCCTGAAAAACAAAGACTGGTAGCGATCCTTGAAGAAGCAGGCAGAAACCTGGTAAGAGAATTCCCAGACGTGATAATAGGAGACATCAACGGACCTTTTAAGACAGAAAAAGTAGCAGACGGATACATATGTAAGGTAGAAAGAAAAGGAACATCCATGGAACCTCAGAAGATCATACTAGCATACGGAGATTATGAGATATTTGACAAACTGCGGACAAGAAAAGCCAGACCCTCAAACATAGGAGAGCTAAGGCTGGCAGCACAGAGAAGATCAATATTCCAGATGACGCACGTAGCACCAGAAGATGCTATGCTACAACTGCTTTTTGACTCACTAGGCCTTTCCTTGCCGACAGACATAACAAAATGGATAAGCCAGGAGTACGACGTAGGACTCCAGAGGGCAGAATATATAACAGCAGACGTATGCGGAGAACTGGGAAGCCTGGCAGAAGAGTTCCTGAAAAGCATGGATCTGGAAGCAACAGACTCAAACATACAGAAATACCGACAAGCGCTTGAAACAGTTACCGCAAAACACCTAGCAAGACAGCTGGACAGGGAATATCTAGAAGATGTCGTCTATAAAACCCACCTGTTCATATCAGCAGATGTAGTCCCACAAGCAGAAGCGACAAATATAGACAACAGGAAAAGACGCTGGAGCATAAGAAGAAAGAAAGAACCACAAACAAGAAAACAAGTGCAGCACATAAACCTAAAAGAGCCTACAAGGTACTTTGTACCAAGAGGCGAGGAGG
>JALWQS010000005.1 GCA_027083015.1 Candidatus Woesearchaeota archaeon | reverse complement strand
AGCCTTATGGACAAACTGAAACTCACGCCAACGAAGATAGACAAGTATAAGATAAAGACCAAAAACACCACCTACCAAAGCACTAATCGTCTTGATGACACTGGAGAAAGGGCCTGGAGGAATCGCCTGACCGATAACCGCTGCTGTAACATTAGGATCTATGAGTATCACCTCTAAAAGAACAAAGACAGAAATTATTTATTAATGTTTAGTTTAATAAGGTCTTAAACACACTCAAGCCAGATAAAAAGTGAAAATCATAATAAAGAATCAAAGATAATCATCTTCATCAGAAGATTTCTCTATAATCTGCTCAGCTTCTTCAACACCCCTGATAAAAGCATGACCTTGAGGATCTTCCTCATCTTCTTCATCCTCAGAAACAAAGATTGTCGGTTGGCTGTCATCAAACAACTCATCATCCTCATAATCTACCATCATATCACCCCAAAATCACCAATTTTACGAAAATTACGAAAAAATATGAACTCTTCCCCTAACAAAAGCAGTAGTTTATATAGCTTTCTATAATTACATCACCCACCATAAAAACACGAAAGATAAATCAAACGCACATGTTTCCGACAATTATTATCGAGAGTGACGTTAAAAAAGTTACTATATAAATTATAAAATCACAGATAAGAAAAACTTCTGATAAGAAGAGAAAAAGAAGAAAAACAGAAAGTACACAAGAATAGTACATAAAGTTAATAAACAAAACAGGCGAATGAACCAATATGGGAAACGAAGGACCGACAAAAGAAGAACTAGAAAAGATGAGTCCTGAACAGATCAAAGAGTACGAAGAACAAAACTGCTTATTCTGCCACATAGTAAAAGGCAAAGTAACATCACAAAAAGTGTATGAAGATGACGTATGTATAGGAATATTGGACATAAACCCATCCAATCCAGGACATGTGCTTATCATACCTAAAAAACATTACACCATAATGCCAATGATAAAAGAAGAAGAATACTCAAAGATAATAATAACAGCCAAGAAAATAAGCACGGCAATACTAAGAGCAGTCAAAGCAGAAGGAATAAACATGTTCATAGCAAACGGCCAAGTAGCAGGACAAAAATCACCTCATACGATGATACACCTCATACCAAGAAGAGAAGGAGACCACATAACAGCCTTTGACCTTCCAAAAAATAAGATAGAACCAGAAGATCAGGATAAGCTAAGACGATTGATAAGAAGAAAGATGAACGAACTATTCGGCATAGAAGAAAAAGAAGAAAAGACAGGAACAAGATCTCCATCTGAAACAAACACAACAAAACCAGAACCACAAAAAAATAATAGTCCTGAAGATAAGAAAAAAGCGGATCTTGACAGGATATCAAAGATATTCAAAGGATAAAAACCAAAGAGCTAATACAAAAAAGGAAAAACAATGGCTTGCGAATACTGCGAAATAATAGAAGGAAAAAGACCAGCAGCAAAGGTCTATGAAGACGATAAGGTAGTATGCATACTGGCAGAAAAACCCGCAGCAGCAGGACATGTAATAGTAATACCAAAAATCCACAAACCTATATTTGAGATGTTACCAGATGATATAGCCGCGCACGCATTCTGGATCGCCAACAAGGTGAGCATAGCATTGTTCGAAAGCGTAAAAGCACAAGGAACAAACATCATAACACAGAACGGACTTCCAGCAGGACAGGAAATACCTCACTTCTCAATCAATGTGATAGCAAGAAGACAAGGAGACGGACTATTGTTTGAATGGCTACCAAAGAAACTATCACAAGAAGACATGGCAAAAGTAGAGATGCAGGTAAAACAAGAACTGGAAAAGACAGAAACAACAAACACCATGAGACCTGCAACAACGACTGAAAAAGACCAGATAAAAGGAAAAGACAGCGAAAAGCAAGAGAATAAAGAGAAGAAAGAAGAACAAGAAGAAAAAGACAAAGAAGAAAGCTATCTTATAAGACAATTAAGAAGGATGCCTTAAATAACAAAAACTCGCCACTTGGGTCTATCCCCGACCTAAAGGTTGGGGTATTAACGACCCTCGCTTAACGGCGAGTTTTTGGGATTGGAAATCTCTAACGAGATTTTCAATAAACACCCAATTCTACAACACTAAAAGAACAAAAAAATTCTTGATAACCTAACAGGTCGGCAAGATATTGGCCTTCAAAGCAACAGAAGAACAATAAGCCCAACGTCCCATCTGATCCTTCAATTTAGGAATGACCTGAATCTCAGTAATGTCAGATTCGGGAATGCCAGAATAAGGAACAGTGAACAACCTAGTATCACCCTGCTTCATGCTGGGACCTGAAGGCATCAGACTATCATTAGTAAATAGATCAGTAGCAGAAAAGACCTTAAGCTGAAAATCAAGGATC
>JALWQS010000004.1 GCA_027083015.1 Candidatus Woesearchaeota archaeon | reverse complement strand
GGCATCATCGCTTTGGTTAAAGGGTTTGAAGGCAAAGGTCTTGCTATTGCTGCTGTCATTATCGGCGGATTGTTGCTGCTTATGAACATCATCTTTGTCATCGGGATGATAAGGTTAGGTCTTTCTTTTGCTAAAGGCATGCCTCTTGTTCACCCATAATATTTTCTTATCATATTTTGTTTTTTGATAACAACCTTTTTCTTCTTGTATATATTATTCTCTTCCTACCTGTTTAATTTAATTTCATAAGTTTTTTAAAGTTCTTCTTGAGCTTCTTCTTTCAGGTTCCGGAGGTGGGTCAGTTGGATAAAGAGATCAAACAGCTTAATTTACAGGCAGAATCTTACGCTAAGATTTTGGATAAAGTTGAGTCTGAGATGCGCAAGGTCATTGTAGGCCAGGATGATGCTATAAATAAACTTCTTATTGCTCTTATAACTCAGGGCCATGTTCTCTTAGAGGGCGTTCCTGGTCTTGCTAAGACCCTGATGATCCGTACCTTGTCTGAGTGTCTTGATTCCAGCTTTACCAGATTACAGTTCACCCCTGATCTCCTTCCTGCTGACATAATTGGCACTAAGATCTATGATCATAAGCGTGCTTCTTTCAGTACTATGAAAGGTCCTATCTTTGCAAATTTTATCCTTGCTGATGAGATAAACCGCGCACCTCCTAAAGTTCAGTCTGCGCTTCTTGAAGCTATGCAGGAGAAGCAGGTCTCTATCCAGGGAGAGACTTTTGAGCTTAAGCGTCCGTTTCTTGTTTTAGCGACGCAGAATCCTATTGAGTCTGAAGGCACTTATAAGCTTCCGGAAGCGCAGGTTGATCGGTTTATGTTCAAGATCCTTATCGGCTATCCTTCAAAGGAACAGGAGACTGATATCATTGAACGTTTTACTGAAGGTTTGAAGCACAAGGTCTCTAAGGTCATCTCTGCTAAGAAGATCCTTGAGATGCAAAATTTCAATCAGAAGATCTATGCTGATAAGAAGATCAAAGAGTATGTTGCTGAGATTGTTGATGCTACTCGCAACCCCCATAAGTATAAGATTGATGTTGATGGCCATATAGAATACGGAGCTAGTCCTCGTGCTTCGTTGTGGCTTATCCTGGCTGCGAAGGCTCATGCTATGATCAACGGTCGTGGTTATGTGCTGCCTGAAGATGTTAAAGCCGTTGCGTTTGATGTTCTTAGGCACAGGGTTCTTCTTACTTACGAAGCTGAAGCTGATGATATCACTTCTGACGAGGTAATTGCTAAGATCCTGGATAATATCAAGGTTCCATGATACCGTTATTTTTCTTTTTAGGGTATTTGTTGTGGTTTAGGTTTTGTTTTTTGATTTGTTTCATAGGCTGTCGCCAAGGTGTATGGGATATGTATCAAGATGAATAGTATGAGGAAAGATCATGTCAGAAACTAAAGATATCCTTAAAGTTGTGAAGAAGATTGAGATATCAACGAGAGAACTGGTTGAAGGTCTCATTACAGGCAATTATCATTCTGTCTTTAAGGGCCAGGGCATAGAGTTTTCTGAGATCAGGGATTACCGCCCTGGTGATGATGTTAGGGCTATTGACTGGAAAGTTACTGCCAGATTCAATTATCCTTACATCAAGGAGTTCATTGAAGAGCGTGATCTTAGGGTTTATTTTGCGTTTGATGTTTCAGGCAGCGGTTCATTTGGTGATAAGGTCTCTAAGCGCCGGCGCGCTGTTGAGATCGCCGCTTCTTTGATGTTCGCTTCTTTACGGAACAATGATAATATTGGGTTGTTCTTGTTCTCTGACGGTATCGAGAAGTTCATCCCTGCGCGTAAAGGTCGTAAGCACGTGCTTAAGCTCATAACGACGCTTGTCACTTACCAGCCTGAATCCAAGCATACGAATATCGCTGAGAGTCTCAAGTTTATCTCTAAGGTAATCAAGAAGAAGAGCATCATCTTTGTAGTCTCGGATTTTATCTCTAATGTTTTTGCTGACGATTTTTCTGTCCCTCTGAAGCATCTTAAGAACCGGCATGATGTTATCGCTATGAGGATCATCGATCCAAGAGAACGGGAGATCCCTGACGTGGGCCTCATCGAGCTTGAGGATGAAGAGACTGGAGAGCAGATCCTTGTTGATACTTCTGACGAGGAATTTCGTCATAACTATTCTTCTCTGATCGCTGAACAGGATGCTAAGTTAAGGTCCAGGTTCAATAAGATCAAGGTTGATTTTTTAGATGTGCTTACTGATGAGCCTTATGCAGTTCCTTTGAAGAAGTTTTTTCGTATAAGACAGAGAAGGGTGGTGTACTGATGGCAGGTTTTGATCATCCTTGGGTCTTGTTGTTTCTGCTCTCTATCCCTGTACTGTATCTTTTATACCTCAGGATTACGCAGAAGAAGAAACAGCATGCTATGAAGTTTTCTCATCTGGGATTTGTCAAGTCTGCGTTGGGCAATAAGAAGACCTCCAGGAGACAACTGCTGCTTTTTGTCCTTTCTCTTTTGGCTATCGCTTTGATGATTATCGGTTTTGCTGATCCTCATATCCCTCTTAAGCAGACTAAAGAGGGAGTTAATGTTGTTCTTGTGATGGATGTTTCTGGTTCTATGCAGGCTACTGATTACAAACCTTCGCGTCTTGAAGCTGCTAAGCGTTCTGCTGAGATTCTTTTGAAGAGTCTTAAGTCTAAAGACTATGCGGGCATCGTAATCTTTGAGAGCGGTGCGACCACTGCCGCTTATCTTAGTCCTTACAAGGATAGGGTTATCCAGAAGTTGAGAGCTATCAAGCCTCGTCAGGGGCGTACTGCTATCGGTGACGGATTGAGTATGGGCATAGACATGGCCAGTTCTATCCCTAATAAGAAGAAAGTTGTTATCTTATTGAGCGATGGAGTGAATAATGCTGGCGTTATCTCTCCTCAGGAAGCGATCCAGTTCGCTAAGATGAACAGGATCCAGGTAAACACTATAGGTCTTGGTTCTAACGGAAAAGTTGTTCTTGGTTATGACTGGTTCGGCAATCCTCAGTATGCTGATCTTGATGAGGCGACGCTTAAAGCCATTGCTTCTCAGACTGGCGGTAAGTATTACAAGTCTGTTGACTCTCACACTCTTGAGGAAATCTATAAGAATATCGGCCAGAACATCAAGCGTGAAAAAGAGGAGACCAATATAAAGGACTGGTTCTTCCTTGCTGCTCTTTTACTCCTGTTGGTGCAGTTATACTTAAGGTATGGTGGTAAGAGGATTATCCAGTGATCAAGATGAAGATTATCAAAGGATCTGTTTGGTTATCTATCATGATTAGCCTTGTACTCTCAGTCTTAGCTTCACCTGTCTTTGCCGGAGATATTACTTTTAAGGTTAATCAGTCTGATTATTTTTTTCTTACAGGCCAGAACGCTATCGTCCCTATAGAGATGAACAACACTTATGGTATGCCTATGAGCGGTATGTTCACTTATACCTTGACTCAGGAGGTTCGTCAGGGGGGTATGTTTTATTCCTCGTCTAACACGCAGACCAAATCCTTTAATGTTCCTGATGGCGATACAATCCAATACTTTGGTTTTGGTTCTGCTAACAGTCCGACGACTATCAAAGCGGATTTCAGATTTGATTTCAATGATGGTTCTGATGATCGTTTTGTCAAGCTTGATACTATCACTATCCATTTCATAAGCAATTCTTCTCAGCAGAATCAGCAGCAGACTCAGTCTTCTCAATCTCAACAACAATCCGGCCAGCAGCAGAGTTCTCAGAAGCAATCTCAATCTTCCCAGTCTCAGTCACAACAACAGTCTTCCCAACAGAACATCAAGCCTTTGCAGAGCACTCAGTCTCCTTCTCAACAGGCTCTTCAGAATAACCAGTTAGCTCAGGATTCTTCTTCCCTGAAACAGCAGATGATGCAGGAGATGCAGAAGGAACAGCAGATGAAGGATCAGTTCCAGAAAAATCTTGCTCAGAACCAGGAGTTTCAGAAGATGCATCAGGAACTTATGAAGCAGGGATTCAATGTTACTGGTTCCAACCTTAACCCAACAACCAATAACTCAGGAAGTTTTGAGGTCCAGTATCAGGACAAGGATGGCCATAAGGCTACGTTGAAGGGTAATATGGAGAACGGCACTATGAAGGACTTGGAAAAATTCACTCCCCAGGATCAGCAGAAACTCATGGATGCCCTTAAGCAAGACCCTCGTTTCCAGAAGTTTCAGCGCCAGCTTGCTAAGCAAGTATGAGACAGACTGATATGAAGTTTGAACAGGAGGGCAATCAGACTGTCGGTAAGTTTAGTTTTGCTGATAACAGGACTAATCAGACAGCTACGATCACCGCTAAGTTTGAGGGTGATAAGGTCAAGGAAGTGCAGCTTGAGGGGAAAAAGGATCATCATTACTGGATTTTTGCTTTGTTCTTATTTTTGATAGTTCTTGGTTATCTGTTGTTCCGTATTGGAAAGAAGAAAAAGACTGTTGAACAGGGCAACAGTTCTGTGCCTGAAGAACCTTTTGATTATCTTTCTGCGTCAAGGGATCTTCTTGCCAGGGCCAAGGAACTTTTTGAGAAAGGACACTACAAGGATGCTTATGGAAAAGCGGGCCAGGCTCTCCGTCTTTATCTGGCTTATAAGAATGATCTTAATAAGGAGCTTACTAATGATGAGATCATCAGGCATCTTAAGAAGCAAAAGAAGCCCTTTAAGGAGATCAAGAAAGGTTTTGACCTTTGTTCTTTGGTTGAGTTCGCCAAGTACAAGCCTAACAAGAAAGATTTTGATATGATCATCTCTATTGCTGAACGGATTATTAAGTGATTGTCCAGGACAGAAAATTTGTCAGGACAGCTCTTGTCGTTACTTGACTTCAGGTCTTATTTCTTCTTTTTTGCCTTTTATTTTCTTTTTATATCTTTTAAAGTGCTTTCAAAAATTTTATTAAGTTCTTCTATCAGCGCTTTATTGTTGGGATTTAGCAGTTATATCTTGACTTGTTCAAGACAATAAGAAGGTGTTTTTATGGAAAATCTTAGGATAGGTATTGTAGGTAATATTGGTGTCGGTAAATCTACTTTGATTGAACATGCTACCCGGCCTCCTCTGTCTGATATCCTTCTTGACACCCTTCCTTTTCATGATGAACGGCATAAGGTTCTTGCTTTCCCTGAAGAGGTCAATCCTGTTGTTCTTGATGCTTTTTATGATGATCCTGTTGCTAATGCGTTTCTCGCACAGATAGAATTTTTTAACAGCCGTTATGAGCGTCAGAAAAAGATCGATTCTGCGATGGGTATTGTTTTGGAGGATCGCGTTCTTCACGAGGATTATTTTATCTTCGGTCTTGCTCAGAAGGTCAATGGTCATATGTCTGATGCTGAGTTTCAGGCTTATCAGCGCACTTTCAGCAACATGGTCGATGTTGGTTCCCAGCCCGATCTTATAGTTTATCTTAAGGCAGATGTTCCTGTCTTGCAGGAACGTATAAGAAGACGTGGTCGTGATTCAGAGAGGGGTATCCCTTCAGAGTATCTTAAGACTTTGAATGAGTTGTATGAACAGTTCGTCTCTTTGCATGTTTCTTGTCCTGTCCTTGTTGTTGATGCTAATGATGAAGAGCCTGATATTGATAAGTATTCTGAACGTGTTGTCAAGCTTATCGCAGATAAGATCCGGTCTCTTGACTTGCGAGTCACTACTCCTGGTATCAGTGAGTGGGTTCTTGCTCCTCAGACTGAAGCTACTGAACGGGCTATCGCTGCTGAGCAAAAGTTAGAGTCTTATCTTTTGGAACATCCTGCTCTTATCACTGTCGCTGGTAATGTCGGTCTTGGCAAGACTTCTTTTTCCCGTATCATGGAGCGGTCTTTGAGGATCAGGGGCAGTTATGAGAATCCTTTGGACAATCCTTTGCTTGAGAAGTTTCTGCGTGATAAGCCTAAGTATTGTTTTGAGCTTCAGAAGTATTTTCTTAAGATGCGTGCTTCTCAGCGTCGGATGGCGAAAGAGTCTGGAGTCAGTTATGTTAAGGATCGTTCTCTTCCTGAAGATCTGCTTGTATTCAGCTATCAGTTTAATCGCGAGGGTCTTCTTTCTGACCGGGAGCTTGAGAGGTTAATTGCGGATTTTAAAGCGACTGCTAAGGAACTTCCTTCTGCTGATCTTATGGTTATTCTTAGGGGCAGTCCTGAACTTGCCTGGAACCGTATTGTCCAACGTGGCATTCCTGCTGAAGTGGAAGGTGGTTGGACTCCTTCTCAGATCAGGGCCCTTGATTATTGGTACGGACAGTTTGTCAGGAATGTTCGCGAGTTTGGTTTTCATGATGGTCCTATCGTTGAGTTTGATCTTGATAAGCTCATGATCACTGACCGTATCCATATCGGTTATATGTTTGAGAGAATCTATGATGCTCTGCAGGGAAAGTAGTATTTGTAATATTCAATGATATGATTGGTTATCAGGCGGATTATTAAGTTAGTTATAAAGAAAGGTTAGTTCTCTTCTGAGGTGAGTTTCCCGTTTTTTCGATCAGGTCTTTTGTATGCTTTTAGTTTTGGCTGTTTTCCTGTGTGTTTCCTCAAAACGTATTATCTGTGTTATGACCTCTTTGCTGTCGTAATCTTTCAAAAGTACGTGTGAAGAATTTTTGTACCAGATCAGTTTTTTGTCTTTAGTCCCTAACTGTTCGTAAGCTAGCTTTACGTTTTTTGGTTTTGCTGTTGGATCATTCAAGGAATGTTGTATCAGCACTGGTTCAGCTACTTTGTTAAGATTCTTGAATGTATTATCCATGAACCGTAAGGAGTTTTTTATCGGAGATAATGGCATGGCCTTATAGGCTATACGGCTTTTTCTTCCTTCCGGATCATTGATCCCTGATCCTTCTTTCTTCTCAAATATTAGGATATCTGATAGTAGTCTTATTTGTAGCCTTACATTCCAGTCATTCGGAGGCAGAAATAACGGATTTATGAGGTATATGTTTCCCAGTTTCTCTTGTTCTGCTAATCGTAAGGCTAGTGATGCTGACATTGATGATGCTGCTATATTTATGGTTTCACATTCTTTTTTTGCTTGTTCGTATATTCTTTTCAGGTCTTTGTACCATGTTTCTGCGTCTGTTTTTAGCAGCATGCTTGGTACTGTTCCGTGGCCCGTCAGCAGGGGCACATATACTGTGTCATTTAGTTGTTTATGGACTGCTTCTGCTAATGGTCTCATCTCTGCAGGTGTTGAGGTATAGCCGTGCAGCATTATCCAGCAGTATTTTTGGTCGCTTTTCAGTATATAGGGTTTTGTTCCTGATATCATTCCTGAATCATAGTTCCATGTCTTTTTGTCTTTCTCATCTATCTTATCAGTTTGGAACAGACCGTATCTTGTTGAGAAGTAATATGTTATGATTGTTGATAATAAGAGTAAGGATAGGATTATTACTGTGATTATTATCTGTTTTTTGCTTATGTTTTTCTTGTGCATTTGACTTCTTGATGGTTTATACAGGAGGTATATTTAAATAGTTTTTCTTTAGAAAGAATTCAGCGAGTGCTGCACTTCATGTTTCTTTGCTGCGCTATACATATCAGGCACAGTCATTGTTTCTATCATAAGATAGTAAAAAATAGAAAATCTTTTATTGAGTGGTTCTGACCTAAAGTTTATGAGACGTAAGATTGTTAAGATAGACTATGAAGATATAGGGATGATTGATCCTCATGTTCATTGCCGTGACCAGGGTTGGGCTTACAAGGATACTATTGAACATGCTTTTAGGGTTGCTGAACAATATGGCATAAGTACATTATTTGATATGCCCAATAATTCTCCTCCTACCACCTCACAAGAACGGCTTGAGGAACGGCTTAAGCTAGTTCCTGAAGAGTATAAGGGCAGGTATTTTACATATATGGGCGTGACTTCTGATGCTCATCAGTTACAGGAAGCTGTTCGCTGTTATTTTACTTATGAAGAGGTGATCGGTCTCAAGATGTTTGCCGGCCACAGCGTTGGCGATCTTTCTGTTCCTGAAGCATCAGATCAGCAGAGGGTCTATATCTTACTGCGGGCTTTAGGTTTTGATGGCGTGTTAGCAGTTCATTCTGAGAAAGAGTCTTTTTTTGATCCTGAAAAATGGATTCCTGATATCCCTTCTTCCCACAACCTTGTTCGTCCTCCTGTCGCCGAGATAGAGTCTGTCTATGATCAGATAAAGTTTGCTAAAGAAGCGGGTTTTTTGGGAACCCTTCACATCCCTCATGTTTCTTGTCCTGAAACTGTTGAGATCGTGGATAAGGCAAGAAGTTTTCTTGATATTACCTGCGGCGTAACACCTCATCATCTATTGTTCTCTAACGAGGATATGGAAACCGATAATGGTCTTCTTCTTAAGACCAATCCCCCTCTTCGTGACCGTAAGCGCAGGGATAAGCTTCGATTACAGCTTAAACAAGGCCTTATCGATTGGGTAGAGTCCGATCACGCACCGCATCCGTTGTGTGAAAAGCTGGATCCTCCTTACCTGTCTGGTTATCCCAGCCAGCGTCTTTATCCAGTCTTGTTTTCTGAACTGTTTCCTCGTCTTGGCATCTCTAAAGAAGAGGCTATTAAGCTGACAAGAGATAATATTATTAAGGTGTTTGATCTTTAGGACTGTCATGGTATCTGAAGAACTGCTCAAAAAGAGACCTAAAAGGATCATCATTACCGGTGATGCTGGTCGTGGAAAGACGACTTTTGCTAATAGGCTTGCTGCTAAGTTGAACATTCCTTGTTATCACACTGATGATTTTTATTGGGAGGTCAAGTTTTCCAGACCTGCTGATAAGCTTGAAAGTCTTAAGAGGATCGTTGAGGTCTACAAGAAAGATTCTTGGATCGTTGAAGGCACTTCCCGTCATCTTATCCTGCCAGGTCTTGCTAAGGCTGATCTGGTGATCTATCTTAAGCATCGTAAGCTTTTGAACCAGTATTATGTCTTGTTTAAGCGCCATCGTCTTACCAAGAATGAGAGTTTCCGGGAGCTTCTTGGTCTTTACAAGCATCTTTTTATCAGGAAGTACCGTCTTAGTTACGAGCGTCGTATGCCTCCTTACGAGAGGATCCTTAACCCTTACAGGAACAAATGCATCTTTCTTGACAGCTTTAAGGCCATGGATGATTTCTTGGAGAAGATTTAGATTGGTTGTATATGGAGTTAAGATGAAGTTAAGTTTCTAAAAAAAATGCTGATATCTCAGGCTAAGATTTTTATTTGTTCTGTCGATAAAACACAGATAAAAGTCTTCACAAAGTCAGAAGTAGCAAAAAAGACCGAGTGCAAACAAAAGACACTAAGAACCAAAAACAAACCTGACAGATAAAGAACTTGCCTTGAACATGTGCTCTACAACCTATGAAAAGCTAATCCTATTCTTTCCTGTCTAAAAACCTTTTCTGTATCGGTTACCGAAACTTTTAATAACTCTTTTTGTTGCTGTTCTGTTATAAAGATAAAATGGTCTGGAATCTGTTAAAGAGGTATTTGGGTGAAAAAGCTGAGATTACTAAGCTTTGGCTCTCTCTTTCTGATGATATGAAAAAGGATCTTGCTAATGTCTGGTTTCACCAGAAAGATGTTAAAAAGATAGAACAGGATATGGGTGAGAT
>JALWQS010000003.1 GCA_027083015.1 Candidatus Woesearchaeota archaeon | reverse complement strand
CTTACATATATCCTTATCAAAATCTTTAAGATATTGATTATCTGTTGCTCATCCTCTTTCAGGTGCTTCTCATAATCAACAATGTTGCTGGCAGGTTCTTTTCTTTCAGAGATTTCAGAGTCTTGTTTTGTAGCAGTGATATCAGAAGATTGTTTAGGATGTTTTTCGCTATGGTTATTACGCTGGAAAATCTTAAAAACAAAAAATAACCCATACATGATTATTACTATAAGTAACAAGATAACAAAGCCCAGAATATATAACCACTTATTATCAGGCATGACAAACCTTACCATAAGAGGTATGTCTTCATCAACACCTTTATCCTTAAACTCCCAGACTACACCGATGGTCTGGCCATCAGTATACAAGTCTTCAGGTTTCGGAAATATTGATCTTTGAGAAGCGCCTTCCCGGACAGGTTCGGGTAATCTGGCATAAGGAGGTAGATAAGCCCTTACTAAGACTTTCTTGGCAGGAAAAGGAAAATGGATGCTGCTTACGAATTCATCACCTGAGGCAATAAACTGGGAGATATATTCAAGCCTGAATGCAGAATTATTGTTAAGGATAACCACCACCTTATTGCCTATAATCTCAGGTTCTACATCAATATCATCAACATAAAGAAATATTCCCTTAGCATCCAGAGGAAGATCATAAACATACTTAGCAGTGACTGGTTTATCAAACTTAGCCTGAACATCTACCAGAACACCGGCAGATTCAATAAAATACTTAACACTATATTGTGCTGCAGCCTGCTCAGCCATTACAGGCGAGGCAAGAATAAACAATGCAAGGAACGCGAGTACTATGGTAAAACCTATATTTCTGCTTACTCCAACTTTCAATTTGACCTCTGTTCCTCAAGCTCCAAATATTGGTATATAAAACGCGTTTATAAAAGTTATCCTGGTTATGCTCGGTTCAGTCGTATGACGGCGACAATCAACAGCAATTACTGATTAAGATCTATAATAATGGTTTTTTGACGTATTACCCTGTGCAGGGCTTTATTACTGTTTATCCCTGAGCTATTGGTTTAAGCCTGTCACTTATTACCTGAAGAAATCACTCAACCTTGATCTCTTTAACATCAAAGAAACGTCTTACGTTCTTCTCAAGATTGCGGAGGTTCTTGGCATTGCGACCGATAAGAAGTCCTTTGGTCTGCATGTCCTCATGTCTTATAGTGACGATTCCGTCTTCTTCTGTGACATCATGAACCTTAAGCGGGTGGACCATGTTCTTGACAAATTCGCAAAGGTCATCTGAGAACTCGACAATCTTGATCTTTCTTTTGAACTTGTCCATTAGCTTCTTGACATTGGCAGATTTTTTTCCAAGAGCAGTCCATAACTGTCCTTTCTCTACTATGAAGACCAAACGTTCCTGGACAGGATCATCAAAGAAATCCTTGACCTTGGAGTGAGTTAGATTCTCAAACAAGGCAATCTTCTGCATCGTGTCCTGATCGTAAACTATTTTTGTCATTATAAAACCATTTGTTCATCTGTTTAAAAATATTTGCTTAGTGGCACAATCAAAGGAGATTACTCCTTCTTAAGTCCCATGACTGCGATGAAATGAGGTCTTTTACAAACATCGCCAAGCTCGGCATTGTCAAGGGCAAGAGACTCAACCTCGACTTCTGCGATAGACGCCAGGTGTTCCACATCAGCCTTCAATTGTGCAGGGCAATTATTGGCTAAAAAGACCTTTTCCAGACCCTTTGAACGTAATGCTTTTAGGGTCAAATCTTTACCTATGATTAACTTATTTTCCTTGAGCAGTTTCTTGATTTCAGTTATACTTGTCATTTTTTCACCTTTGCTAAGATCAGTAAAAATAATTTCTCATAAGACACATAAGCGGATTCCTTGTCAGTGTCATTTGGCTTTGGTTATCAGGCCAGGAAGACCAGTACCGACAGGAACCGGTTGGTTCAACATTACGTTTTCGACGACAGAGGTGAGGTTGTCTCTTTCGCCTACAAGAGCTGCACTTATGATGTGTTTTATAGGGGTCTCGAAACTTGCCCTGGCAAGGACTGAACTCTTACGTGAGACCACACCATACCTTGTTATTCCTTTGATGGTTCCTGTGTTGCACATCATATCAGCAACAAGCATCATATGCCTCTTATCAATATTAAGGCCCTGATTCTCAATAACCTTTAACACTTCATTGATTATTGTCTGACGGGCAGCTTCTATGCCGAGAACCTCGGCAACCTCATGTATATTATTGGTGGTTGTCCGTTCTTCATCAACATATTCCTTGTCAAAAGCTACTTTCAGGTTGCTGCCTGCAGTGATTATTATGAACTCTTCGCCACGACGTACAGGAAGGACTTGTTTAACGCCTTTTATGCCGCCGATATGTATCTCTTTGATCTTTTCTTTGAGCTTATAAAGTTCTTGGATGCCCTCTTCCTTGCCTGGTTTGATAATTATGGCATCACCTTTTGCTTTTACTTCAGCATCTTTCATGCCTTTCTCAACAGCTTTTACGACATCTTTCATATCAAGACCCATAAGTTCAAGAGTTTTCTGATTGATGACTACTTCAACGATAAGGTCTGCGATATTGATTGAGAACTCAGCGCTCAGATCATCAAGTTTTGTCTCTTTGATAGAGAGTGCAATCTTCTTGATATCTTTGCCTTTATTATAAGGTGGTTTAAGATAAACTTCCATCATAGGAGTGCTTAAGGTTTTTCTTCCGTCAAGGATCTCGATTAGCCTTGGCAATCCGACAGTTACGTTCATCTCTGCGACGCCGGCATAATGGAACGTGTTTAGGGTCATCTGCGTACCCTGCTCGCCTATGGACTCAGCAGCTACAAGACCGACGCTTTCACCAGCTTCAACCTGCATCTCATCAAACTCTTTCTTGACTTGCTCAAGAATCTTCTTCACCTTGTCTTTGGTTATCTTGCTGGGAAGGTTTTCCCTAACATCGTCAAGGATCTTATCGGGCAGTTTGCCTTTGAATGATTTGAATATTGTTTCTACCATTTTTCCACCTGCTTATGCCAACTCGCTGATTATGCGTTTGATGTTGACGGTACCGCTCTCTGATTTTGAGACATCAACACCATCTTCGCCGTACTTAAACTGGACAATCTTCTTAGAAGCGTCCCTGACTGTATCATCATACTCAACCTTTAGGTCCTGAAGAGCATTAGCCAGACGCCTGTATAGGTAGCCTGATTTAGGCGTACGCAAAGCAGTATCCATTAGTGAGTCCCTGCCTGTCATGCCCATAAAGAAAAACTCGCTGGGAGTAAGACCTTGTTTGAAGCCATGTCTTATGAAACCTCTTGCACTGCTGCTAAGGTCGCCTTTCTTGAAGCAGCTCAATGTTCTTCCTTTGTAGCCGGAATTGATCCTGCCGCCTCTCATAGCCTGTTGTCCTACACAAGCAGCCATCTGAGCCAGATTCAGAGGTTTACCTCTGGCTCCTGAACGGCTCATGACTATGGTGGCTGTTTCCTTAACACTGTATTCGTTTACAATCTCACCTGTCCTGTTCCTTGCTTTGTTCAAAGCTTCTAGTATCTTTAGCTCAAGGGTTTCAGCCATGGTCTTGCCAGGGAAAGTCTCAAGCTCTTTCTTATAGAATTGTTGGATCAGTTCCTCAACTTTTCTTTCAGCTTCATCAAGGGTTTCCTGTATGATCTTCTGAGCTTTCTCAGGAAGGTCAGTATCAGAGATGGCTGTTGAATGGCCATATTCACGAACAACAGCAATACCTAATCTTAGGAGACGAGCGATGAAATCTGCAGCAAAAGCAGCACCATACCTTTTGTGGACATGTCTCAGAAGAAGACCTGAACCTTTACCTATGCTTGCTGAATCAACAACTCCTGAAAGTAGCTTCCCTTTCTTGATTATGAAGTCATTGCCTGATTTATCTTTTCCTTTGAAATCCAGATCCTTGGGTAGGATGACGCTGAAGATTTCGCTGCCTGTAAGGACTTCCTTATCAGGTACATGTTCAAGTTCAGTAACTCCTGCGTTAGTCAAAAGAGTGATTGCTCTCTCTCTGGGCAATGCTATAAGCTTAGTCAGAAGATAATTGCCGCTTATACCATCGTCGATGCAACCTATAACGCTGAGACCGTAACCGGCACTGATTAGCTGAGTCTGAACTTTCATAAGGATCTCTGCTTCGGCACGAGCTTCTTCAGTCTGTGGGATATGCAGGTTCATCTCGTCACCGTCAAAGTCCGCATTATACGGATTGCATACAGAAGGGTTCATCCTGAAAGTATTGAAAGGCAATACCCTTACTTCATGACACATCATGCTCATCCTGTGAAGGGATGGTTGCCTGTTGAAGATTGCTATATCTCCATCCATCAGGTGTCTCTCTACGAGGTAACCGGGTTGGATCTCTTCAAGTATCTGTTCTTTCATATCATCGGTAATCCTTTTCTTCTTGCCATCAGGTCTGATAACATAGTTAGCGCCGGGATATGTCTTAGGACCGCGCTCAATAAATTTCTTCAAGTACTCAGCATTCCACTCGGTGACCCTTTCAGGGACTGTCAGTTTCATAGCGACAACTTTTGGAACACCGACCTCGTTCAGGCCGATCATCGGATCCGGACTGATGACTGTCCTTGCAGAAAAGTTGGTTCTCTTACCGGCAAGATTATGCCTGATCCTGCCTTCTTTGCTCTTGATCCTTTCAGTGATCGTCTTTAGAGGCTGACCTGACCTGTGCCTGGCAGGAGGCAACTGTGCGACATCATTGTTGAAAAAAGTAGTGACGTGATACTGAAGAAGATCCCAAAGGTCTTCGATGATTATCTCAGGAGCGCCGGCATTTATGTTTTCGAACAGACGCTGATTGATCCTGACAATATCTCCTAACTTGTGAGTAAGGTCATCCTCGCTTCTCTCTCCAGACTCAAGAGTGATGGAAGGTCTCATAGTCACTGGAGGTATCGGAAGTACGGTCAATACTAACCACTCAGGCCTGATTGACTTGGGATTGAGACCGAACAGTTTAAGGTCATCATCGCTGATACGTTCCATGCGTGTTCTTATTTCGATAGGGCTTAACCTTTTATCATTCTCTAAGAAAGTGCTTGGTTTTTCTATAACGATCTTCTGCTGTCGGGACTTGCAATAAGGACATTTGTTCTGAGAAGCTAATTCTTTGATTATTGTCTTAGCGTATGTTCTTAGGTCTTCGACACGGCCCTCATTCCTTATACGTTCCATCTCAGCAAGAATTTTGTCTTTCCTCGATTTAGTTATCATTACCTTGCCGCATTCACGACAGGTGCCTTTTAGAAGAACATGGATCAGACCGACATAGTTTATGTGGATGACTGGCCTTGCTAACTCTATATATCCGAAATGTCCTGGGCATTCTTTAAGTTTAGCACCACAGGTTCGGCATCTAAGACCTGGATCTATGACTCCCAGGCGTGTATCCATCAATCCTCCGTCTACAGGATAACCCTCCTTGTCATAAAGTTCAGGAGTCACGACCTTAGCGCTGGCCATCTGCTTTATCATCTTAGGGCTTAAGACTCCAAAGACAAGGCTTTTTACTTTCTTGAATGTATATTGTGGTAGTCCTTCTTCTTCCATTTTTTCCACCTAAAAATTCTAAAACTTATCCTTAAGTTCAATCTTAGGATACACTCCCAGTGATTTAAACTCGTCAAGCATCAGCTTAAATGCATAGCTTATCTCAACAGTATTGATCTCAACATTGTCTCCGCAAACAGGACAGTACATCTTGTTCTTGTACTCGTTGAATACAGCCAACAGGCCGCACTGTTCGCAGACAGGAACCAAAGTCTTATCAGAGTCGAACCGTTCTTTGAGCAATAATGAGGCACCATGCGCGACAAAGGTATCTTTCTCCATCTCTCCTAACCTGAGACCGCCTTCTTTGGCACGTCCCTCTGTAGGCTGTCTTGTAAGCAGCTGGATAGGACCTCTAGCACGGGCATGTAGCTTATTGGCGACCATATGCTTAAGTTTGAGGTAGAACATGTTTCCTATGTAGACCTTTGCAAGCATTTGCTCTCCGGTCTCACCGTTATACATTGTTTCTGTACCGTTATCCCTGAAACCAAGTCTCTTAAGCTCTTCTCTCAAAGCTTTTTCAGGTTCTGCCGTAAAGGTGGTCCCTTCTATCCTTCGGCCTGCTAAAGCACCGACCTTAGCGCCGACCATCTCTATAAGATGGGAGATTGTCATTCTTGAAGGGATGCCGTGAGGAGAAAAACAAAGATCAGGAGTTATTCCTGAAGCAGTAAAAGGCATGTCAGAATGAGGGACAAGCATGCCTATCACGCCTTTCTGTCCGTGTCTCGACGTGAACTTATCGCCTATCTCAGGAATCCTGAGATCCCTAAGCCTGACCTGAACAAGTTTATTTCCTTCACCGTTCTCAGTCAACAAGACAAAATCAACAACACCATGCTCTCCATGCTTGAGAGAGACAGAACTTTCACGTCTGATATTAGAAGTGAGGTTGTACTCATCCATGCTTGAAAGGAACCTTGGAGGAGAAGTTTTTCCTATAAGAACATCACCTTCTGCAACCTTTGCTTCAGGATATATGACGCCTTCTTCTTCAAGATGACGGTAATCTACCTCTGATTTGTAACCTTTGATATCCTTATCAGGTATGCAGATCTCATCGGTAAGGCCGCCAGCATATCTTAATTCTTCAGAAACAGCAGGCCGGAAATAGGATGATCTTCCAAAACCTCTGTCTACACTTCCTTTATTTATGACTATGGCGTCTTCTATATTATACCCTTTGTAGCTCATGACTGCTACGACGATGTTCTGTCCTGAGGGATGTTTATCATAATCAGCGATATCATACATTATAGAGCGGACCAGTGGCGTCTGAGGATAATGCAGAAGGTTGACGTCCATGTCCATCCTTACAGCAAAGTTTGAAGCATAAAAACCGATAGCTTGTTTCTGGTTCTTGCTTCCTATAGCGATCCTTACTGCGTGACTGAAATTTCCATAAGGGACCAGACTGGCTGTCAGGCCCAGGAGTGATAATGGATGAATCTCAAGATGTGTATGTTCAGGAGTTAGTTCATGTTCAAAGAAGGCAACATAAGCGTTCTCCTCTTCAGCAGCATCAAGGTACTCGATGACCCCTTGTTTCAGGAGGTCTTCCCATTCTATCTCTCCTTTCTCAAGTTGTGAGATGTGCTTATCTGTCAAAGTGGGCTTGCCGTTCTTGACGACGATCAGAGGCCTGACCAACCGACCTTTAGAACAATCAACATTTATCAGGTCAGACTCTTCGTCATAGACCACATTGACATTGTAAGATAAGTTGCCTTTTCTTCTTTCTTCAATGATGGAGTCGACGAATTTCTTCGGATCGTCAACTTCTCCCTTGAATTTGCTGTTTATGAAGACTTCAGTCATCTTGTTCCACCTTTATACAGTCTTCAGACCTAAGGTCTTGAGCTGTTTTATAATCTCATCTTCCTGAGAATCAAGAGATACTCTTGATAATATCGTGAGGTTCTTCCTGAGACCTATGTTGGTACCTTCAGGAGTTTCCATGCAGCACAATCTTCCGGCATGAGTTGGGTGTAACTCTCTGGCCTCAAAATTTTCCTGGCTTGCGCTTAAAGGAGAGACGACCCTTTGCAGATGTGAAAGGGTATCAAGGAAATTTATCCTTTGGATCCTCTGAGAGATGCCTTTTCTTCCTCCCACCCAGCTTCCGGTCGCCATGCTGGAATAGATTCTTTGAGTCAGAAGTTTATCGCGTATGATAACTTTTATAGAAGGGAATTTTCCTCTCTTGACAATCCTTTGGAAATTGTAGAGAAGGTCGTTGATGAGGACTTTCAGATTGACGGTGAAAAGATCGGCCAACAGGTCTCCGCTCAGCTTGAGCCTCTTGTTGGCGTAATGGTCCTTATCATCGACAGGCAGTTCTTTCTGGCTTACAAGGATAAACTTCTTCAGCATTTTAGCAAGATTATATGCTTTCCAGATCCTGTCGCGAGGTGTGGTGCCTAGGTGAGGAAGCAGGTATTTATCCATGATCTCTTTCATCCTTTCGATCCTTATCTCTTTGGCTTGGGTAATGCCTGTCTTTTTGGCGATGTAGTCGATAGCTTCTTCTTCAGTCTTGATATCTGCAAATTCGAACATATTGACAAGGACAGAATCGAACTGGCGTTCTCGTGATATGAACATCATGATATCCTCATCCTTTGTCAGACCAAGAGCTTTGATAACTACGATAAGGGGTATCCTTTTCACTCTGGTAAAGCTTAGGTAGAATATTCCGTCCTTAAGCTTCTCTATGGTGTGTGGAATCTTGAAGCTTCCGCCCTCAGAGAACATCCTTCCGACATAATCGCTCACACCGATCTTCTCTTTCTGGACGAGAAGTTTGTTCGCGGCAAGGTCTTCAACACCTATCAGGACTTTTTCCGTACCATTGATTATGAAATAGCCTCCAAGATCATCGGGATCCTCACCTTGCTCTACGAGCTCTTCTCTGGAAAGGCCGTGAAGATGGCAATATTTTGATTTAAGCATTATGGGTATGCTTCCTACTTGGGTTGTTAATGTCTCTCTCTGAACACCATTTATATGTGCACTTACTTCTATGAAACAGGGGGCGGCATAAGATATTTTCCTTAACCTTGCTTCAATAGGGTAAATCTTCCTTTTGGAACCGTCAGCTTCTGTTATGTCTGGTTTTGTTACCCAGATCTTATCGAACTTAATCTTAAAGTCCTCAACATTCTGAGGTATGATGGTGGGTTCGATTACCTTGTTGTTATCGACGATCTCTTGCAGCTTGTGTTCGATGAAATTGTTGAAGCTTTCTATGTCTGAAGCTACCATGCTTGTTCCTTTGAAATAGGATTTTACAAGGGCATTTGCGTTCCTGATAGACTTATCCATTTATCACACCCCGATAGAAGATTGTTTTTCCGGCAGTCGGACTGGTCCTCTCGATCTTTATGACATCTCCTTCTTCTACATCCATGCCTGCCAATGCTGGATCGTTCTTGAGTATCGACGGCAATTCAGTGAAGGTGATGTGGTATTTTTCTAGAACTGCAGTCTTTTCCTTTTCAGAAAGTTTTGTATGTTTAGGAATCAGTATGTGTTTTCGGGCATCTGCCATTTGCATCCCACCTTTGGTTTTTCCTTTTCTTATGTTTGAAAAAATTTCATTAAAATCTGTTCATGATGATTATGATAGGCCGGACGGGACTTTCATAGCACCTCCTTCTGTAGGGTTTACTTTTTGAACCCGCGACCACTCGATGTCTTCAACCTTAAGGTTAAAAGTCGAGTGCTCTATTGCCCGTGCAACAAAATGCAACCCCAGGCTGAGCTACCGGCCTATTTTATTGAGCGGTTTGGATTATTGGATCATGAACTTCTTATCTGTTCAACCCTTGTTTATTATCAGACCTTTATGATCTGATAATCTGGGATAAAAAGGTCAAAACGCCCTGGCCGGGATTTTCGACCATCACTGGTTTCGAACCCGGGTCGAAGCCTCTCTGCAATGGTTTTGAGCCATTTCGACAGGGCTTCATGATAGTTTTCGCAGTTGAAAAGCCCATATCAGGCGTTTCTGACTGTGCCGAGCTACACTACC
>JALWQS010000002.1 GCA_027083015.1 Candidatus Woesearchaeota archaeon | reverse complement strand
ATGTCATACTACCGCATTTCTTAGGAGGAGAAATGATATCAAACATACTGCCCGAATTTGAGAGCAATCAGGTAAAGATGGCAATGCACAAATACAAACACATATCAGAACTATTAAACAGAAAAGAGCTGGGACATGAACACCCAACAATGAGCTATTAAACAAGAAGAAAAAGAAAGAAAATGAACCAAGAAACCAAGAAAAGACTAAAACAGAAAGGAAGACAGATAGAGCCGATAGTCAGGGTGGGAAAAAACGGTCTTACGGCTACGGTAGTAGAACAGATAAATAAGGCTATAAGCAAAAAAGAGCTGATAAAGATCAAATTCCTGAAATCATTCTTAGAACAATACGACAAAAAAGAATCAGCAAACAAGCTTGCAAACCTATTGGAAGCAGAACTTATAGATCAGGTAGGCTTCAATGCAGTATTATACAAGAGAGCAAACAAGAGAATAAAAACACAAGAGAACAAAAAAAGAATGCGCCTTAAGAGAAGCAAGAGCAAGAAAACCAAGAAAAAGAAAGAAGGCAGATAAAAGAAAGAAATAATAGACAAGATAATCAAAAAAGATAATCAGACACCACATGTCACACACAAGACAAAAAAAGCACAACAATATTTATAAACCTCATTTATAAATATACTCATAAAAGAAAATAGAAAAAGAACAACTAAAAAGATCACAAGTAAAAATGAAAGAGATAGATGCAAGAAAATATGGTTTTAAAGAACACGATTGGGAAGAAAGAGCCAGAGGCGACCCTCCAAAGCCGGTAAAAAGGTTTCCAAAACCGCTCAAGAAATTCCATCTGGTCTACCAATCATTCAACCAAAGTGTAGAAGAGATATACTTCTGGCTATTAGCAAGCCTACGAGAAGACATGGGATTACATGATGTAAAGAAGATAACAGACATATTCACATCAAGCGAACAGAGCGCGTTCTGGGGACAAGCACAACAAAGATTACAGATACAACAGAACAATGTACAAAGCTACCTGGCAACCATAGGCAAACTTATCAAGGACCTGTTCCAGATCGTCAGAGAGCTAAGGATACTAGACGAAAGACTAAGCCTGTACGAAGCATCAAACAAATATATCAAAGGAGATGTCATAAGAAGAAAAAGATCCGTACCAGAAGAGATAGTGCTAAGAGGATACTGGGTCGATATGAAAGATGGAGGAGTTAAATCTCCCGGCTCTGTATACGGATTAGCCAGCACATTAGGATATGTCACCCTACCAGACCTGTTTTTCGGAGCGCCACCGATGAAAAGAGAAGAAGTAACAACTTATGTTGATTCACTGGATTTCAACCCAAAAGTAAAAGATGTGCTGAAGAAGAAACTAGCATCGTTCCTTTACTGGAAAGAATTTACTCAAAACGAACTTACCAACAGGAAAAATTTCACAGTCAAATACCTAAAACAACATTACGAATCGATACAACTATACATCTCATGGGTCAAGCCTTACCTAAGAAACGTGAAGAGACTACAACAGAACTTTGAGAAATCAATGAGCGAAGATATCATCGGATCATTCGAAGGAAGCTTTACAGAAATAGAAGTCATATGCTACAAAGACATAGGGAAACCACACATGCCAGTAGTGGTCCTTAATATAGAGTTCAGAACAGCTCCAGACCTACAGTTCCACCAGGACGGATACCAACACAAAGGACCTATCCATGTAGGAAGAACAGAGTTCTGGCTCAGAGGATATACCTGGACAAAAAAAGACATGGAGAACTATGAAAGAATGAGAGAAGAAGAGACTTTCGACATCCTGGGAAACATCGATGAGTCACTGCAAGAAGCGATAGAAGCGCTAGGAGATGACATAAGGAAATACATCAAGACAAGAGGAGAAAAATTTCCTGAAGATATAAAGAAAGAAGAGGAAGAAAAAAGAAAAGCAGAAAAAAAAGCAAAAGAATACCAGATGAAAGGAGCGCTCGAACCATTCACAGCGCTTTTCAGCGGCTTCAAAGAGATATTCATGGCATTCAATCCTCCGAAGAAAAAAGCCTCCAAAAATGAACCGACAGAATGGGAACTTAAGAAAAGCGCAAAAGCAGCAGCAGGACCGATGTCAGGAGCTATCTGGAACACCTACAAGAACTTCAAGAAAGCTCATAAGATGATCACCTGGTAATACCAGAACAATAACTAAGGAATAAGAAAGACATTAAAGAAAAATGGACAAGAAAGACCTTGAAGAACTGAAAAAACTTCCTCCTAAAGAGAGAATAAAGAAACTTGAAGAGCTGAAAGCGAAGAAAGAAAGAGAACTTAAGGAACAAGAAGAAACCATGCAGAAAGCAATCCAAGAATCAATAAAAGAGATGAAACTAGGCGGGAGGCTGCAAGAGAGCGAAGTCCCAAAATCTGAAGAAGTAAAAGAAGAAG
>JALWQS010000001.1 GCA_027083015.1 Candidatus Woesearchaeota archaeon | reverse complement strand
GTGAGCATCAATAACAAAAACTCGCCACTCGGGTCTATCCCCAACCTAAAGTAGGGGTATTAACGACCCTCGCTTAACGGCGAGTTTTTGGGATTGAAAACCCTCAAAAATCTTTGATTTTTGGGGTGCCAAAAACACATAGTGTTTTTGAGCATTTCGCCCTAAAGGACGGAGTATTAAACTCCTTGCAAATCTCTAACGAGATTTTCAATAAGAAAGACGGACTTGAAAACAGCATTTGAAAAAAGCTAAACCAAATAGAGTTTCATATCAACCTTATTATAGTAAACCTTTATATATCACTTTATTTCAGATATTCTTATGCCTTTAGAGTTTTTGACCCCCGTAAAAGAGGTACTGGGCCAGTACTTGCTTAACCTGCACGGCCTTAATGCATTGTGGTTTCTGGTTCCTGTTATTCTTGTCTATCTTATCAAGCCCCGTCCTAAGAAAAAGACTATTCCTGCTTTGATGTTTCTTATGAAAGAGCGTTCCAGATGGAACAAGTCTTCTTTTTTGAGAAGATTGGTAAGGGATCCGCTTTTCTTGTTTCAGATATTTATCATACTGGCTTTTGCTGTTGCTCTTTCCGCTCCTTACATCATTGTTGATGAGAATGTTTTTGTCAAGAAAGCTGTCATTGTCATTGATGTTTCTGCTTCTATGCAGACATCTCTTGCTGGCCAGACGCGCCTTCAGAAAGCTATTGATATTGCTAAGGAAAATCTTGCTTCTAAGAATGCTATTGTTACTATCGGAGCTATCCCCGAACTCGTCGTTGATGATGCTTCTAAGGAGAAAGCTTCTGCTATCCTTGATAAGCTCAAGCCTAAGGATACTCCTACCGATATCTTTGATGCGATCATCTTTGCGGGTAATTATGCCAGACCCAAGGATCATGTTGTTGTGATCTCTGATTTTATCGAGACTTCTTCCCATAAGGATTTTAATGCTGCTAAGAACATCCTTAAGTCTAAAGGTATGTATATTGATTTCTTTCCTATCATCAACTCTTCAACCCCTAAAGCTTCTAACATCGGCATTATTGACCTTGATGTTAATGAGGATCGTACTTCTGTTCAGATCAGGAACTTCAATGATGAGCCTGAGACTGTAGGATTGAAGCTTGAAGGTGCTAATCTTAGCAAGAAGAGTCTTGATCTGGAGGCGGGTGGTGGAGAAGTGATTAACTTTCCTACTCCGGGCATGCTCTCTAAGTTTTCCATAATCCCTAAACAAGGTCATGATGATCTTCTTCTTGATAATGATGTTTATATCTCTGCTCCTTCCAAAGAGGATATTCCTCTTCTTCTTATTAGTAATGATCGTGATAAGTTTCTTGAGACTGCTCTTTCCGTTATCCCTCTGGTCAAGGTGACTAAAGGGTCTCCTCCTAAGGTTCCTGAAGTTGAGCATAAGATTATCATAATAGACCAGATCCGACCTGACCTTATTCTCCCAGGGACGATGAAGAATATCCGTAAGAAGGTTGAAGACGGCGCGGCTCTTATCGTAGTGGCTCAGCCCAGTCTCTTGCAGGTTGATTTTCTCGGCCTTCTTCCTGTTGAGCGCAAGAGCAATTCCGAGCCTGTGGTGATGAGCAAGTCTGCTTATGTCCTGACTTCTCAGATAACTTCCCTCACTGAGGATATCAATTTTGGCCATGTTGATAAGTATCTTAACATGAAGCCTAAGAAAGATGCTATGAGTCTGGCTGTTGTAGGTAATAATGTTACTATGGTCGCGATGAGGAATTATGGTAAGGGTTTAGTTGTCTATGTTGGTATGATGCCTGATTATTCTGATTTTAAGACTGATATATACTATCCTATCTTCTGGAAGCGTATCTTTGATATGGCTCTTAAGAAACAGGATGTTTCTGAACTTAATTATAAGACTGGTGCTGTTGCTCATCTTCTTAAGCGTCAGACTGTTGTGACTCCTGATGGAAAAGTCAATGAGGAGAAGGTTATCCTTGATCATCAGGGCATCTACCGTTCTGAGGAGAGAAACTTCGTGGCTAATCTTCTTAATGAACGCGAATCTGCTATTAATGGTGGTGAAGATGAGATGAAAGGCGTGTTTGATGAGTCTTTGCTCACTGAGGAGAAGACTCCTTTTGACCTGAGCAGGAGGTTCCTTATCGGATTGTTTGTTCTTGTCTTGCTGGAATTGTTATGGATCAAATTTAGGGGTGACATCTGATGTTTAGTATGATAACGCAGTCCACTCTGGATATTGTGAATTCTGTCTATAAAGGTACCTTCAGGTTTCAGAGGCCTGAACTTCTCTGGCTTATCATCCCTATTGCTATTGTGCTTCTCATAATCATAATTAAGGATTTTGTCAAGATTGACAGGAAACGTCTTGCTGATCCTGCCTGGCGTCGCTCCAGGCGTCTCATGAAAGTCTTTTCTTTTTTTATGAAGCTGATCATCTTTTCTTTGTTGGTCGTCGCTCTTGCTGATCCTTTCGGCGAGGTCAAGAAAGAGGTTCCTGGTGACCTGACTCTTCATCTTTTGATAGATAATTCATCGTCTATGCAATTGTTTGATACTTCTTTCCTTCCCACTCTTGAGTCTGAGCTTGAGAAGCGCATCCCTGTAAAGACCCACTACATTGCTTCTCCTTTAGAGTCCAGGATCGGTGATGGCATCCTTGATAATCTTGCTAAGGACCGTAATGTCCTTTTGGTCACTGATGGCCGCAACACTATGGGCACTAATCTTCTTGATGTCCTTCTGTTCGCTGCTACGCTTAATAGTTCTGTCAGTGCTGTTTCTCTTGACCAGATTAAAGAGGATGTTGGTGTCACCATATCAGGTCCTACAAAGACTATAGCTGACGTTGAGAATACTTTTCGTGTCAAGATCCACAGGACTTTAATTGATGATTCTTCTCCCCTCAAGGCTGTGCGTCTGACTATTGGCGTGGATAATAAGGTCGTCTTTGACGACGTGACCGATCAGGATATTGTTCCTTTCAAGTATAATTTTTCCGACGGGTATCATCGTATTGTTGCCCGCATCTCTCTGCCTAAGGGCAGTCCTGATTATTTTCCTCAGAATAATGTCTTCTATATGACTACCCATGTTATCCCTAAGCCCAAGATCCTTTTTGTCACTGAGAGCGATTCTGCTCTTAAAGAGGTCTTGGATGAGCTTTATGATGTTACTGTGACCGATCCTCTTCCTAAGGACAAGGAAGATCTGGAAGATTATTACGCTGTTGTTATTGATGATCTTCCGATCAGCAAGCTGAAGGATGTTGATGGTCTTATAGAATATGTCATTGAAGGGAATGGTTTGTTTGTCGTAGGCGGTTATAACTCTTTTGAGAACGGTAATTATAAGGGCAGTTCGCTTGAGTCTATCCTTCCTGTCATGGTAGGTACTGGTGAGAAGAAAAGAGGCAACGCTAATATTGTCATTGTCGTGGACATTTCCGGAAGTACCGGTTACCCTTACGGACATACTGACAAATCTATTGATGTTGAGAAGGCTCTTGCTCTTTCCGTGATCCAGGAGATCAATGAGGGTAACCGCGTGGGTGTTGTCGCTTTTAATGATCAGGCTTATCTTGTTGCTCCCCTTCAGCCGTTGTTTGTCTCTAAAGGTCAGGTTATGGATAAGGTTTCTCGTCTTAAGGATTACGGACCTACTACTTTGAATGTGGGTCTTAGGGGTGCTTTTGAGCTTCTTCGTGGAGCTACTGGTTCTAAGAATGTCATCTGGATCACTGATGGTGTTACTCTTGACCCTGTTGATCTGGCTGAGACTGAGAATATCGCCAAAGCTATGAACGCTTATGGTATCAAGCTTTATGTTCTTGGTACTGGCCGCAATGCTAATGAGGATTATCTTTCTAAGGTCGCTTCTTATGGTTCTGGTTTTTATCTGAAAGCTACTGACGCTAATCGTCTGAAGATCCTTTTTGGTGAGCCTGAAAAGAAGGATGTTGGTACTGCTTACAGTCTTTTCATCCTTAATCCTAATCATTTCATCACTGAGGATCTTGATCTTGATGCGGTTCTTTATGGTTACAACCAGGTTGTTCCTAAGGTGAATGCTGAAGAGCTTATCACTACGGATTCTGGTGAGCCTGCTGTTGTTGTCTGGCATCATGGTATCGGTCGCGTAGCTACCTTGACTGCTTTCTCTTCGGGAAATAATCTTGGCGAGCTTCTTGACAGGAAGAATTCCCGGCTTCTCACTCGTATAACTAATTGGGTGATTGCTGATCCTGAGCGTAAGAATGAGTTTTTTGTTGATGTGACTAATGCTCGCGTCAATAAGACTTCTGAGATTGTCGTCCGCAGCAAACTGTTCCCTAAGATTAAAGGTCTTGATTTCCATAAGGTTGAGAAGAATACCTATAAGGCTTTTTATGTCAGCGATAAGGTTGGGTTTAAGGGTCTTTTAGGGACTATTTTCGGTGTCAATTATGATTGGGAGTATCAGTATCTTGGTATGAATCCGGAACTGGAATCTCTTGTTTCCTCCACCAAGGGGAAGGTGTTTTCTCCGGACCAGGTTGATGAGATCGTAGATTATGTCAAGAGTGCATCCAAACGGCTTGTTACTGAAAGGACTTCGTTCAGGGATTTTTTTATCGCTTTGGCGCTTTCATTTTTTGTTTTGGATATAATTATCAGAAGGATCAAGCAGACTTGGTTCAGAAGATGAAGATGACCGGATGATAGGAGTGAGGTTTAACATTTGCTGATGATTGAGAAAAATGATTGTTTATGGTAAACTTAATATATCAAAAATAATATTGTTCCTGTTTGACAGAGGTATGATGAGGTAAATCGCATAATAGAGGTGTTTTGATGGGTTTCATGCAGAAAAATGTGAATGTATTTTTGCTCGTGCTTATCTTATTGGTCGCTGGTGCACTTGCTGGCTCTTCTGCTTATTATCAGGACACCTTTAAGAAGATAAATGGCCGTTATAATACTGCTTTACAGAACCTTTCTGAATGCAAGGCTGAAGTGAGTTCCTACAAGGCTAATCTTCAGAAGACTATCAAGTCTCTAAACACGACTGCTGAGGATATCCGTCGTTATGACGAATTATACACTGCTAAGGCTACTGCTTTGCAGGAGACTACCAAGAATCTTAATCAGACGACTCTGCAGCTTAAGTCTGTGCAGTTGGACCTTGCTGAGATGACTTCTCTCAAGAACAAGTTCAAGAATGATTATGAGGAGCAATTATCGCTTAATGATGAGCTTCGCCAGCAGAATTCTGTATGTGCTGCTCAGAAAGCGCAGTGCGAAGCTTCTCTTCTGGGTTGTAAGTCTAAGCTCAGTTCTGCTGATTCGTGTATAGACAGTTTCATCAGCTCTTGGTCCGGTAGTTTTGTTGCTGGTATGGAGGAGGACATTGATAGTTGTAAGAGATAAGATCATGTTGAGGTATATGGTAAGTTATTTTAAAGAACAGTTGTTGTTAAGATGAGTGAAATAAAGTATCTTTTTAGGGAATTGTATTATGAGGTCTTTAAGATCTCTTTTCTTCATGCTTCTGCTGATGCTATCATTTTCTTTCTTGTAGTCTTAAACATCACTAATATTCTTACTCTTTCCTATTATGTTGCTCTTATTCTTACGGGACTTTTTTTTGTTTCTGATGTAATCTTTCGTATGAAGAAGACCACGCTTCAGAAGATTGAGGCTAAAAATCCTGATGTGCAGGATATCTTAAGGACTGCTAAGGATCATTATAATGAGGATAATTTCATGGTCAAGGCCATGTTTGAGGATCTTATCAACAGGATGCGGTCTGTTTCTGCCGGTTCTTTGATGAATAATAAGGAACTTTTGGTCAAGGTCCTGATCATGTGCGTATTGAGTTTCTCGGTCATTGTATTGTCGGCGTATGATGTTCATATCCCTAAGGGTGTTTTTGATCCGAACTCTTATGCTAAATGGTTCTCTCGCCCTAGTGCTGAGCAGCGGGAGTTTTATGGTATTGAGTTCAATGACTCTGACGAGGATATCTACGGGAAGCCGGAGTTTGCTGTTCTTGGCAATAAGGATATTGAGCTTGCTATCAATCCTGATATCAACAAGATAGATTTTGATAAGGTGAAAAAACCTGAAGATAAGGTTTTTGAACGGGGCACTTTTCCTGACGAGGTCGTTGCGATCTCTGATGTTGCCAGCGAGGAGAAGCTTCCCAAAGAATCAAAGATAGCTATCGCTTATAATCTTAAGCTTAAGGAGGAGAGTTAAGAGATTAAAGCTTATGATTAGACACAAGTAAGAATCATGTTAAGGAGGTTGTTAATATGACACAAGTTCATCTGCAGCAGGTACAGAATATTAAGAATATGTTCAATAATTTCAAGACCGAGATAAGCAAGGTCATCGTAGGTCAGGATAAGGTCATAGATCAGATTGTCGTCGCTATTCTTTGTGATGCTAATGCGTTGCTGGAATCATACCCCGGTCTTGGTAAGACATTGATGATCAAGACTCTTGCTGAGCTTATGGATCTTAAGTTCTCCAGGATCCAGTCTACTCCTGACCTGATGCCTTCTGATATCACCGGCACATACATAATTGAGGAAAAGAGGGGTGGTGAGAAGGAGTTTAAGTTTCAGCCAGGCCCGATCTTTGCTAACATAGTGCTTGCTGATGAGATAAACAGGGCAACTCCTAAGACGCAGGCTGCTCTTTTGGAAGCGATGCAGGAAAAACAGGTTACTGTCGGTAATTCTACCTTCAAGTTGGATCTTCCTTTCTTTGTGCTGGCTACCCAGAACCCTATCGATCAGGAAGGCACTTATCCTCTCCCTGAAGCTCAGACTGACAGGTTTCTCTTCAAGATCAAGGTTGATTACCCTTCTGAAAAGGATGAGTTGGAGATCGTCGATAAGTACACCGGACCTGCTAAGAGCATAAAAGCAAGAAAGTTTCTTTCTAAGGATAGTCTCATCAATCTTCAGGGTTACTGCCGGCAGGTCCCTATCTCTGATGATATCAAGAAGAAGGTTGTCAGTCTTGTCAACAGGACCAGGACAAATAAGGAGCTTATCGAGTATGGTGCCTCTCCCAGAGCCAGTATTGGTCTGATCCTTGCTGCTAAAGCTCATGCTTTAATCCATGGCAGGACTTTTGTATCTATTGAAGATGTTAAGACTATGGCTTATCCTATCCTCAGACATAGGATCGTCTTGAGCTTTAAGGCTGAACGTGAAGGTAAGACTCCTGATGAGGTGATCGAGGAGTTGCTTAAGAAGATATGAGGATCCTTTTTAAGATCTTCATTATTTGATGTATATGCGGGTTATAAGATGGCTATTGATATATCTTTCCTTAGGCAATTGGACCGTTTCGACGTGGTCTTGAAGAAACGTGTCCTTGCGCAGTATTCTGGTCTTCATCAGTCTAAGAATTATGGTACGGGTCTGGTCTTTTATGATTATCGTTCTTACGTGCCTGGTGATGATTTTCGTAATATTGACTGGAAAGTGTACGGCCGCACTCATAACTATTTTGTCCGCAGGTTTGAAGAGGAGCGTAATGCCCGTCTTCATATTGTCATTGATTCTTCTGCTTCTATGGATTATGGTTCTCCCACTAAGAAGTTTGAGTATGCTGCTATGATCGGTATTGGTTTTTGTTATATGGCTCTGCGCAATAATGAGTCTTTTGAGGTTTCTACCTTTTCTGACCAGCTTAACATCTTTCGTGCTAAGAAGGGTATGAACAAGCTTATGAGTACTGTTGATATCCTTAATAAGATCAAGCCTAAGGGCCGTTCTAAGTTTAAGGAGTCTATGGAGCAATACAAGTCCGCTATCAAGACCAAGTCTCTTGTTGTTCTTATCTCCGATTTCCTTTTTGATCCTGAAGAGTTGAAAGAGACACTTTACCGTTATAAAAGATCGGAAGTTATTGTGATTCAGGTTCTCGATGTGAATGAACGTGAGCTTATGAGTGATGGTGATGTTGTGCTTATTGATTCTGAGACTTCTGACAGGTTGCGGACTTATGTTTCTAACAGGCTTATCGAGAATTATTCTTCTAAGCTTCTGGAACACATCTATAAGCTTAAGGATATCTGTGAGATGTTCAATGCGAAGTTTGTCTCAGCATCTACTGCTACGCCGGTCTTTGACACTTTCTATAATGTTCTTGGTAAGGCTGATAAGATCATTATTTGACGCAAGGTTTTTGTTTTACTGGGATAATTTGACTTTTCCTTTTTGCCAGTCCTGCAGAAGAAGTCTTGCTGTAGTATAGGTATCTGGTTCTCCTCCTTTCTTTTTTCTGTTGAGTTTCATCGCCAGTGCTTCCAGCATTTCCCATGGATCTTCATCTTCGGGTATTCCGTAATGTTGTGCTATGACTTCTTTTTTTTCTTCTATGAGCTTCATCGCTGCTCCTTCCGGATCTTTTACGTCCTGAAATGTCTTTGACGCTATCATTGCGTGTTTGGCTTCGTCTTTTTCTTTGTAGGGAAATACTCCTGGCGTGTCCAGCAGGTACATCCTTTTTGATACTTTTATCATCTGCATCCCTTTGGTGTAGCCTGATATCGGAGAGGTTTTTGCTGATGATTTTCCTTTTAGTGAGTTTATGACGCTTGATTTTCCTGTGTTAGGATAGCCCAATATGCCCACCTTGAATGTTCCGCTCGGGGCGTTTTTCATTATCGCTGTTCTTAGGTAGCTTGTTCCCATATGTTCTTTTGCTGATATGAACACTGAAGGTTTTAGCTTCTGTTTCCACTTGTCCATCTGTGTTTTTTCTACGAGGTCACACTTGTTTATCACATATATCAGTACCTTGCCTGCTTTTTTTACCTTGTCTTCTATCTCTTTATTTCTTGTCTCTTCTACAAATCTTGCATCCAGTACTTCTACCAGTATGTCTGCTTCTTTTATCACGTCATTGACTGCTTTCCAGAAGTTTTTTGCCATAGTTGCACCTTTTGTAGTGTTCTATTTGAGAATATGATAGTCCTTTTAAAGTTTGGCTTTACGATATTCGCTGTGCCTCATCTAAGTTGTTGTTTCTCTTTTACATATTACACCCTGGTCGCAGAGATAGGCGTTTATCTGTTTTGTATCTGCCACTATGCTTTTCAGTTTTTCTAGCATTGAGGGCACCCAATCTGTGTCCCAGTTTGCTCTGAAGAAGTCTTTACATTTTTTTGTCAACAGGTTCGCTCTTGGTCTTAGATCTACTGCTTTTGATTTTTCATTGCCAAAATAAGCATCTATGGATTCTTTGTAATAAGTTATTATCTCGTTCTGCAGTTTCAGGAATTCTTTCTTGTCATCTTCTGTCATCTGTACTCGTGCCATCATCGTCGCTAATCGTTTTGTGCTGTCGCCTATTGATTCTATCCTTAATGACAGGTTCCATAGTCTCATAAGTTCTCCCTGGGTAAATCCTTTCTCTTTTGCCAGTGCTGGTCTTCTTTGCAGGTACCTTACCGCTCTTGAGACGAGGTAGCTTAACCTGTTAACATCTTTGTCTCTTGATTTTAGGTTTTCAAAGTTTTTTTCTTGGAATGACCTTGTTGAGTCTTTCAGCATCTCTTTTGTTATGTAGTCCATCTTTCGGAGCATGTCCAGGATGTCTACTTCTTTCATGCTGAGAAAATCCTTGGCGACTATCTTATCTGATGTTTCTTCTATGATCTCTAATGCTATGAGGTCATGTATGATCGATCTGATTTTATCGGCTTTTTTTGCCAGGTCTTTTCCTGTTATCGTTATCTCGTTGTTGTTTCTTATGTATTTTGATATAAGCAAGAATTTGATCTGTAAGGGCTCTAGTCCGCTT